>JACQHT010000032.1 GCA_016198835.1 Planctomycetota bacterium
CCTATACTAATATTCATTAGCCTGCATCCGGTAAGGCTGCCAGCATCAAGTTCAATTATGACGATAAATGCCTCCGGTTCAAGCACGTCCGCCCTGAAATATTCACGTTTTTGAGTAACGCCCTCTGACTTGCCAGCACGCGTCCGCCTTCTATAAAGAACAAAAACAACTAAGGCAATAACAAAAACAGCTACAGGAATAACAATAAATAATTGGTGCATGATTTTGTCTCCTCATACTTTAGTAATTGGTAGATAATGAACTTTATGTTCGTTGATTTCAACAAGACTAAACCTCGTTGTCTCCATTGTTGACTATTGCCTAAACATCTCTTTTATCTTCATAAGGCGGTTAATGTTCGACCGTTCCATCTCATCTAACTTACTTTTGATAAATTTAATAGTCTCTTTAATCTGGGGAATAAGAATATACTCAAGGGCATTTACCCTTCTGCGAGTCTTTTCTATTTCTTTAGCCACGAGTCTTAGCGACTGTTCGAGCTCGGCAAGTTTTAGTATCTTAGGAAAATATTCTTTCAATTCATTTACTGCGGTATCTAACTCACATGGCGTGTCAAGATAGCTGTATGAAGTCCCGCCCTGGATAATAGCGACCTCGAACTGGGGGACAAGAACGGTAACCAGCCATTTTTGCTTAATGTTAATTTCCTGTCGTCCTTTTGATTGCTCAAGCGCTGTTAATATCGCTTGCCTGGAAGACGTTATACTTGCAAGGACAAAAAGCCTCATTACAGCAGACAACTCCTCATCAAGCCGCAGACGGGCTTTCTTATATTCTTTAACTAATATAAGGAATTCCGTCATTAATCCTTCGAGCTTGTCTTTAAGAAGTCTATGCCCTCTTATTGCAACAACAAGCCTCTTGCGGAGTTTTAAGAGTTCCATCCTTGTTGGATTGACCCTTAGTTTCACGTCATTTTCCCCTTATAATATACGTCTAACAACTCTGGTCTAATCCTTTTCAACTCTGTTTTTGGAAGCATCTTTAAGAGCTTCCAGCCTATATCAAGTGTTTGCTCAATGGTTCTATTCTCATTTTCGCCCTGCTGGACGAATTTTCTTTCAAAAAGGTCTGCAAAGCTCATAAACAACAAGTCGGTGGGGCTTAACGCCGATTCTCCAAGCACAACTGCAATCTCCTTCGCTTCTTCCCCACGAGCATATGCGGCATAAAGTTGATTCATTACATCTGCATGGTCAATGCGTGTCTTCCCCTCCCCTATCCCCTTATCCTTTAATCGAGAAAGGCTTGGAAGGACGTCTATTGGTGGGTAAATACCCTGACTGTGGAGCGCCCTGCTGAGGATTATTTGACCCTCAGTAATATAGCCCGTTAAATCAGGAATAGGGTGTGTCTTGTCATCCTCTGGCATAGAGAGTATTGGTATCTGTGTAATGGAGCCCTGCTTGCCTTTGATGCGTCCAGTCCTTTCATAGAGCGTTGCAAGGTCCGTATAAAGATAGCCAGGATACCCGCGTCTTCCAGGAACTTCCTTTCTTGCGGCTGATATTTCTTTTAGCGCCTCACAATAGTTTGTCATATCAATTAAGATTACAAGTACGTGCATATCTTGCTCATAAGCAAGGTATTCTGCTACCGTAAGCGCTATCCTCGGGATTGCAATCCTTTCGATTGTCGGGTTATCAGCCAGGTTTATAAAGAGCACTGACCTTTCAAGTGCCCCTGTTCTTCCAAAATCAGAGATAAAAAAATTCGCCTCCTCAAAGGTTATTCCCATGGCTGCAAAAACGACTGCAAACTTTTCCCCTGTCTTAAGCACCTTAGCCTGTCGGGCTATTTGCGCAGCGAGTTGTGCGTGAGGAAGCCCTGAACCAGAAAAAATTGGCAATTTCTGACCCCTCACAAGGGTGTTCATACCATCAATAGCGGCAATGCCAGTCTGGATAAATTCGTTTGGGTAGTCTCTGGCATACGGGTTCATCGGACTACCATTTATGTTCACTCTCTTTGTAGGGATTATTTCAGGCCCACCGTCAATAGGAAGCCCTGCACCATCAAAGATTCTTCCTATAATATCGGGAGAAACCCCAATCTCCTGACCCTTTCCGAGAAACTTTACCTTTGCATTTTCTGGAGATATTCCACGTGTGCCTTCAAAGACCTGCACAAGCGCCCTTGAATCGGCTATCTCAAGGACCCTTCCTCGCCTCAGTTTGCCATTATCAAGCTTTATTTCCGTCAACTCACCATAAGTGACCCCCTCAACGTCTTCGACGAGTAGAAGAGGGCCCGAAATATTTTTTATTGTTAAATACTCCTTAAGCACTTCTTACCATATCCTTCGGAAGCAAGGTATTCAATTCCGCCGCTATTTTACTACCAATCTCTGTGAATTTATGTAGCTGGTCCTCAGGAATAAGCGTTGACCTTGCAATCTCCTCTTTAGATGGAATTGTAATTATCTTTGAAAATTCCACATTAGATTTTAAAAGCTCTTTTGCCTTGTTATAAAACTTGATAATATTGTCAAGGATAAGATACTGCTTCTTCAAAGAAGTATAGGTATCGCGCCTGTCAAAGGCATTCTGATGGAGAAAATCCTCGCGAATCATCTTTGCAACCTCCATATAGAGCCTGTCCCCATAGGAAAGGGCATCAATTCCTACAAGCCTCACAATTTCCTCTAATTCTGACTCCCTTTGGAGTATCTCCATTGCTCTTCTTCTGTTTTCTTTCCATGACGAATCTATATTTGAGACACAATAATCATCAACAACGTCACGGTAAAGTGAATAGCTGGTCAGCCAGTGGATTGCTGGAAAATGTCGTTGTGATGCAAGCCTGTCATCAAGGCTCCAGAACACCTTTACAACGCGAAGCGTTGCCTGTGTAATTGGTTCAGAGAGGTCACCACCCGGGGGAGAAACGGCCCCAATTACACTTAAACAACCTTTCCTGCCATCCGAACCGAGACAAATAACGTTTCCTGCCCTTTCGTAGAAACCAGCAAGCCTGGATGCAAGATAATTGGGATAGCCCTCCTCACCAGGCATCTCCTCAAGCCTTCCAGAGATTTCCCGCATGGCTTCGCCCCATCTTGACGTAGAATCTGCCAAAAGGGCAACGCTATATCCCATATCCCTATAATACTCAGCAATCGTTATTCCAGTATATACGGATGCCTCACGGGCTGCGACAGGCATATTGGACGTGTTGGCAATCAAGACTGTCCTTTCCATCAATGACTCGCCAGATTTGGGGTCTTTTAGTTGTGGTAATTCTATTAATACATCAGCCATTTCATTACCCCTTTCCCCACAGCCAACGTAGACGATAACATCAGCGTCAGACCATTTTGCAAGCTGGTGCTGGACAACCGTCTTCCCACTGCCAAAGGGGCCTGGAACGCATGCAGTGCCACCTTTTGTTATAGGAAACAGCATATCTATTACCCTCTGGCCAGTTACAAGGGGCATAACAGGAGGGAGCTTCCTTACCACCTCTCTTGGCTCTCTAACAGGCCATTTCTGAATCATTGAGATTTCCTTTACGCCTGAATGGGTTTCAATTGTGGCAACTGTTTCTTCAACAGTTGTATCTACTTCTTTAATCCTGGACACCCTGCCCTTGATTCCTGCAGGAACCATCATCCTGTGCTCTATAAGTGAAGACTCCTTAACCGTGCCGAGGATGTCTCCGGGGATAACTTCTTCTCCAATCTTACGGGTTGGATGGAAGCGCCATTTTTTAGTACGGTTAAGTGGCGGGCTTTCTGCTCCCCTCGTGATGAAATCACCAAGCTTGTTTCTTAGCACATCCAGAGGTCTTTGCACACCATCGTATATAGAGCCAATTAAACCTGGTCCGAGCTCTACGTTAAGCGGTTGATTTGTTGGATAGACAGGGTCGCCAGGCCCTAAACCTTCTGTTTCTTCATAGACCTGTATGAAGTACTCATTACCATGTATTTCTATAACCTCACCAAAAAGCTTGAATTGACCGACACGAACAAGGTCATAAATCCTCGTTCCGGACAGATTCTTTGCTACAACCAGCGGACCAGAAACCTTAATTACAACTCCATTATCCATCACGTTTGCTTCACTCAATACAAGCTCAATAGTAACCATTTTGTAAAAAAAATCTTTTTATTTTTTAAGAAATATTTTGGTTAATTAGCTTTATTAGGGTATCCTTTACCTTTTTAAACGTTTCTTTTCGCAAAACACCGAGTTTCTTGATTACGATTGAATTATTGAGAGTGTATATTTTATCTACACGCACTATACTTTGATGTGGTAAAACGCCTTCTTCTAAGTCTTGGTTAGAAATCAGAATAGAATATTCCTTCCGTTCAATGTTTGAAGTTACAGCGATAACAACAATATCTTCTGCTTTGTTGTTGTAATGATCGTTGGAAAGTACAACAACTGGACGCTTCTTATTTGCTGTAAGATTAGTAAAAGGTATAGGTATTATTAAGATGTCTCGTTGCTTATACACTATTCCAGACCCCGTCATCTATGTCATTGTACCAGAAATTCAAACTACTCTCGGAAGCCTTCAAAAGATCGTCTTCGCTTTGTGGTAAAATAATTACCTCTACTTCGACCCCTTTTTTCAACGGCAACTTAGGTAATTCTATTTTCCCGTTTTCTAATATCTTTGTAATATATTTATAGGCATGCATTTCTGGATCTCCTTTCCATTTAAAAGTTACTTTGGTTAAATTTATATTATTATGTCCATATAACATCTCCTTGCAAGCTCAGGATTTCGATAACATATCAACACCCACTGCCTTCTCTATATTACGCTTTATCTCGAGCATGCTTATGTGTTTTGTCGGAAGATGGCTGGGTACGATTAGAATAACAGCAGCGCTTTCCTCCCTAAAACTTGAAATTACATCAAGACATCCTTCGGCTACAGTTTCAGTAATTAATATTAGTCCTACTGAAGCATCCTGGGATAATTTTTTAAGTACAGCACCCACTTCGGAAGGGGATTTAACAGACACAAGTTCTACCCCAACGGCTTTAAAACCTATTATAAGATCTCTTTCGCCCACAGCGATAACCTTAGACATAAAGCTCTCTCAGGCTCTCTTTTATTAAGTCAGTGTTAACCATGTTTACCTTTCCCCCAAGGGTAAGCCTCAAATTATATGTTTCTGTTGTAAGACCACAAAGGTAGCCGAAGACACGCTCAGGTCCAAAAGTTACAACCTTTGCTGGCTGGAGTTTTCTAAGAAGGTAGTTATCTGTCAGTCGCTCAAATTGTGTAAAAAGATTTTTAGAAGACCCTGCAAAGATTTCGTCAACTAATTTAGAAGGAAAAACTTCGAGTAATGCCCCACGCCAGCCTTCATAAGGGCATTTAAGAAGTTTAAAGAAAAAATCCTTTTGCATTATACCCCTTAGAAATATTTTTGATATTTGCTCCATATCAGACCTGTTTGCGATGGCACGCATAATTATCTCTGTACCCTTTATAATAAAATAGTCATCAAAATATTTTTTAATTAATGGAACATTTAGTTTAGACACCATATATGCAAGATAGCATAAATACGCATTATCAAGCGCCAAATCAATTATAAAAGGATTCGCCGGGAGCAAGTCTGGAGAACTTGCTTTTAACTCTTTTATTATCCTGATTGCGTCTTCAAATATCGGGTGAAACCCTGTCCTTTCGCCTTTCCAAAGACGTTCCCATTCGCTATCCCCCCACCTCACCCATTCCTCACAGATGTGGAGGGATGGGTGGGGGGTTGAAACCTCTCTTGGAATTCCGGCAAGCAACTCTTTCAGGAAATTTTTTAGATTGGTAAAATCATATTTTATAAGGAATATGTTGCTTAATATAGAGTTAGGAGAAAACTTTCTTATCTCGAAGATTCCGTTAAAATAACGTTCTTCGAGAATCTTCTCCGACTCGTAAAGGCGTTCAATATGAACGAAATACTCCTTTAATGGTGAATCACTAAGAGTCAGAAAAACGTCCTCATGCTTTTCGAGGTTTATGAGGCGTTCGAAAAAATCGCGCTTCAAAAGAAAGGATTCTAATACGCACACCTTTCCGCTAATATAACACCATGTTTCGCTTCGCTCAATCTTCGACCCTGATTGGTTTGACTCATACATAGGGTTCTTCTGTCGGTAGACAACGGACTTTATGTCCGTTGAAATCAATCCGTCTGAGGCGGATAAAACCTCGTTGTCTACCAAGTCTGCTCTCTGAATAATTCTTTTGCAATTTTGGGTCCGAGTCGCTCACGCAGATTCAATGAAATTGCCTCAAGGGAGTGGTCAATCTCAAACTTTTCTGTCTTCAGCATAAACCCACCACTTATATTAGCGAAATCCTTGCTCAGGGAAAGACTTGAGGATTCCTTTCTCGATTGATTAATCCTTGAAATAAACTCATAGGTGATTCGTTTTGAATCCTTTGAGCTTATAAAAATCTGCCCCGCTGTACTAATTGCTTGAAGCCATTTTTCTATAATAGAAAGATACCTTTCATCGGAAAGAGAAACAATTTGCTGCACAGCCCTTTTGAAAACGTCATCAATTACGGTATTCTTAATTTCAAGAATCTGCTGCCTGTAACTTGTTCTTAGATTAGAAAGTTCTATTGCCTTTTTCTCCTCAAGTTCTGCTTCTACATCTTTCAACCTTTCAGTTAGATTTTTTTTAAGTTCTTCTCTAACAGAAGCAATTTTGCGCTGGATGGCTGCTTGTGCTGCATGAAGTATCCTCGCCGCCTCTTTCTCAGCGTCATCTAATATTGACTTTGTTATTCTTTCAAGCGACATTTCATAATCTCAAGAGCACGGACGAATCATGCCCAAGGCAGATTCGCCATGGCGAACAAATTTGTCCATGCCACCCTTAAAACCGTTAGTGGGTAGGAGAAGGGGTGAGGAATGAGAGCCCACCTTCCTTAGTAAACCAGATTATAAGCAGGATTGAGGCAAGCAAGGATATTACAGCGTATGTTTCGACAAGGGCAGGAATCAGGATTGCACGTCCACTTTCACCCGGCTGTTTGCTTGTAAGGTTAATAGCCGCTGCAGATGCCTCTCCCTGTATAATTGCAGACCTCCACTGAACTATACCCATACAAATAGCGACGACGAGTATTGCTATTCCAACAATTGGTGGAATTGTTATGCCGCCGGCGATAATCCCACATCTCAAGGCAATCATGATTGCGCATATAAAGCTATAAAAACCTTGCGTACCAGGCAGCGCCATTAATACAAGCAGCTTCCCAAAGAGTTCTGGTTTTTCTGAAAGTACCCCGGCAGCCTGAGCTCCCGCAATACGTATGCCCCTTGCTGAGCCAATGCTTCCCAACATTACCACCAGTATTGCCCCGGCGGCTGCCCA
>JACQHT010000044.1 GCA_016198835.1 Planctomycetota bacterium
CAGCGGCTCATCCCCCTTGTGCCTTTTAATAAAATCTATCCGCTTGAGAAAATCACTCACAGCAGTTCCGCTCTCGCATCTCGAATACTGGAAACCAATAAGGTCAGAGATATTATGGTCTCTAAAAACCATATATATCTGGCTGCCGCCTGTTGAAACCTGGCAAGGCTTATAGATTATTTCAGGATTGGTAACATTTCCGCCTCCGTCTCTGTGGATATTTATTCCTAAAGAATGCGCAAGTATTTCTTCATCCGAAGCAGCCCACTCTATACCTGCCTGAGCAAGCACGGGGATAATATCGTCACTAACAGCGCCTTCTGAGGGCCACATTCCGTGTGGCTTACTACCGAAAAACTTCTCATGTGTCAAGATGGCCCTTTCTACCTGAACCTTAGCGTCTTCCTTTGCGCTGACTGTCTTGCCGGGTAGCCTGATATGAGGCAGCGCTTCCCTCGCTCTTCTAACATCACAAAGCAGCGGTAGGATTGGATGGTAAAGCGGCGATGCAGTAAGTTCTATTTGCCCAGAATCCTGCATCTTCTTGTAACGTGGGATAATATCCTTCATTATCTCCAATTCTTTGGCAAGAACGGCTTTTTTGTCCTCTTCGGTGAAGTCGGCGCCCTTTGCAAGTAATCCTTTCAGGTTTTCATCATGTTGTGTTACAACGGGATGAATCCATGCAAGGTTAGCCCACACCTGCAAATCCCGAATGTCCTTCTCTGAAAAGAATTTTGACACCTCGGAGGCACGCCTTCTTGAAAAGTTCCTCTTTTGTAAAAGCGTTCTATAGCGGGGATAAACGTTTATCATATTGGGCCAGTTTGCAGCAAAGAAATTATCCAGGATGAAGAGCTTTTCATCCTCCGTTAAATCACTTGCAGGCTTCTCGCTCAGTATCCAGAACTTATCCCTGCCAGTTCCATCGGCATAATCCTGTATTTGTTCCAGAAGACAGGGGACAAAATTAAATGTTTGCCGCATCTCTGGAAACTCTTCGAGTATAGCTATCATGCCTATGTAGTCCTTTATTCCATGGAGTCGTACCCATGGCATCAGGTATTCGCCTGTTGCGAGGTCTTTATAGTACGGTTGATGATGATGCCAGAAAAATGCTATATGTACCATTTTAAGATGTGTTATAGGTTAAGTGTGTACCTGCTAAAGATATTATCGGGATTATCCAACATTCATTTTATCAGGTTGAGTATGGTTTTCAAATACTTTTATGGTAGACAACGGACTTTATGTCCGTTGGAATCAATCCGCCTCAGGCGGATGAAACATCGTTGTCTACCTTTTTTCAAAAGGGGGATGCTATTTGCGAAATACGCGTTGAAAGAAAATGATTCCAATCGCACCCACAATGAAGTTGGCCCCCCATAAGGCAGGGATTACTGGAAGTATCAGGTCGTCCGCAAGCACCCAACCTGCCATAACAAGGGGATAATACAAAATTAGAGCTAAAAGGAAGCTTATCCCTATGCTAATCAAGATGTTGCCGCATCTTGTCATTATTCCGAGTGGGATGCCAAGCAAGACAAAGACAAGACAGGAAAGCGAGGGTGACAGCCTTTTATGAATGGTGATAGAGGTTTCATGCTGTAGTTCCTGTTTTTTAGCCTTCTCAAGGCGTGCTACAAGGGGTATTCGTTTTTCTTTTAATTCGTTTTCCCGTTCATTGAGTACATCAAGGCTGGACGTTGCACCCTCAATGGTCGCTTTCTCCTGTTCCTGTGATTTCTCTAATGCTGAAATATACTGTTGTGCATCTTGAATTTTTTGTTGTTCCTTTGAAATGCGTTTATTAATCTTGGCAACCTCTTCAGTTCCACCAACCTCTTCAACGTCTTCTTCACTGAACAGTCTTATACTGTCGAGGTGCTGTTCCTCGCCTTTGGTTTTTAGTTCCTGCATGATTTGTTCTACACTGTTTTTTGCCCTTATTATTTGTTGCTCGGAAAGCTTAATATCTTCTTTCAAAGCCTCTACTTTTGCAGTCTGCTTGGTGACGTTTTCGCTGGCATCTTTAATCCTGGAGACAATGATTTCTTGCTCTTCCAATGATTGCTTAAGTTCGCTATCCAGCGTTAGAATCTCCTTAAGTGTCGTTTCTTTTACCTGCCTTGGGTATTTGAACAGTTCTCCGGGGTCGCCTAATTCTTGAGTGACCTTTTTTCTGAGGGCAAAGAGTTGCGGAAGCGTCAAGAACTTCCTGGTTGTCTCGCTTATCTTTATCTGTAGAGGAATCTCAAAGGTAGTCTCCTCAAAGTTTCCAGTTTTTGGGATATCTCCAGGCTTCCTGTAATTGGGCTTAAAGAATTCTCCATTTCGTAAGGTGAGCATAACAATGTTCTCAGGTTCATTTATATTGATTGTGCCTTCTTTGGCTATAAGTACGTTGGTTACATAATCATCCGCGTATTCTATAACAACAAGACGCTTGTACGTTGTGCCTTCAATAGCCCCTATATATATGTGGTAGGGCTCAAGCGTCATCTTCCTTTGCCTGCCTGAGGTGGAGGCGCGTCCTGCAAGGATTTGCTTTACAGCTCGTTCTTGTAATATTTGAACCCGGTAGAAAGCCCTCGGCAGCACCTTTGCATTCAGGTACAGCGTGAGGACGCTGAAGATTATTCCTACAAAAATTATTGGTATAATTATTATACGAAGATGGACGCCACAAGTCCTGATAGCGCTGAGCTCATTATCAGCACACAGTCTTCCGTATACCACTACAGTTGCCGTTAGTAAGGCTGCGGGCAGTGCATACGGGCAGGCGTAAAGAAGCATATAAGGGATTAATGGCCTGAGGTTGATGATGTCGAGTCCTTTATGTACTAATTGCACTGAAAATCCCAGAAACAGAAAGAGTTCAAAACAGGCAAACGCTGGCAGGAATGCCCTGCCCAACTCCTTTAATAAGTAACGTTGTAGAATTAATGTCACCACTTGTTTACCTCGAAATTAGAAAGGCGAAGAGGCTAAGAGGCAAAAAGGCGAAAAGGTTAAAAGGTCTTACGGTTTTGAATCAAACTATTCAACATATAGGACACTTCTTTAGCCTTTTCTATAAGGATAGTTCCTTTTTCCTTCTCCAGATAGCCAATTTCAAAGGCAATATATAGTTGAGTCCTCAGCTCGCTACAAGAGCCTTTTGCTGCATATAAAAAATGGATAAACTCTTTATTTGAACCGCGTTCATAACCTTCAGCAATATTTGATGGACAGGATAAACTTGCCCTTGTGATCTAATCTTTAAACCCAAAATCCTTACAATGCTTGAAAACCTTAAATATTTCTACACTTAACTGGTAAGCCTTCTTCCAGACCTCTAAATCTTCAAATCTTTGCCTTTTCACCTTTTAGCCTCTTTACCTTTTTACCTGTGTCTTACGACCCCTACCTTCTCGCAGAAATTGGCAATCTTGCACTTGCTGCACCACGGAGAAATTGGTACACAAATGTTTTGACCGTGAGTAACCAGAAGGTCGTTAAAGGTCACCCAATATTTTGTTGGTAATTTCTCCCTCAAGGCAAATTCAGTTTGTTCAGGAGTCTTTGTTTTTACATACCCGAGCCTGTTTACTATCCTGTGAACGTGCGTGTCAACGCAAATCCCGAGTTTTTCATACCCAAGGGTTACAACG
>JACQHT010000045.1 GCA_016198835.1 Planctomycetota bacterium
AAAAATGTCCTCCTTTTACGATTTATCTTTTAGCGTCAAGTTCTGCTTCGCATACGCCTGGACCGCATTGGAAGTCTTCTTCCTTCATAGCCTCTGCGTTTAACTCTGTAGCTTCCTCAACCTTAATTTTGAAGAGTTTTATCTCTAAGGAAATAAAATCCCTTAAAAAGTCAGCAATCCCCGAATAAAATCCGTCAAGTTCACTTCGCTCACTGTAGACTTTTGCCCTCTTGTTCACAAGCTTTGTAAATAGTGGCACCCATCTTCCGAGGTGGCTTTTGAGGAATTTCTTTTCTGCTTTAATGCAAATCTCCAATTGTTCCTTGCCGTGATTTTCCAGCGCATAGGCTTCTTTGTAAGTAAGGAAGTGCATGAATTCAAGCTCTATGCTCAGATGGTCATACCTTTCTTTGGTATCCTCAGAGAGGTCCAGGCTAAATGCCCTGTAGAAGCCTCCAATATCTGCTAACTCCTGGAGATTTTGGGTCTGCTGAAACGTATCCGTACTTCCATAAAGGGTCTCATAAATAGGACATTCTTTTGAAGCTATAAAACTTTCAAACACCTTTCTGTACTCGGAACTAAGCTCTTCAAAGGATTTTTCCTTCAAACGGTCTCCCAACAACTGAAGATTCTCCTTTATGGCAGAAGCCTTCGCATTGAAAGAATTAAGCTTTGAGTAATCATCCAGGCTTTTTTGAACGTTCCTGAGATACTCATCGCTTTTGAGGACGGGAAAAATCTTCCCGTTTGGTTCAAAGAAGCATAAGGATAGAAACTGATATATTGCGCTTCTTGCCAATGCATTTTGAATCTTTGCTTCTTGGTTTACCACATTACTTTTTGACTCGTTAACTGACATTTCTCACCTTTCCCTTTTTAGATGGAATTTAAGTGTTGCTTTGGTCTCTCGTAGGTGGGTTCTTCAACCTTTAACCTCACCAACTCTGTTCCATCTTTAGCTAAGCCGATTACGGTATCGTCATAGTACTCCCATTTCTTACCATTTATGGTTGTTTCGTATACCTTCGGTCCCTCCTCAATCCTGTACTCAAAGAATATCGCCTGGTGAGTCCTGAAGAGCTGGAGTACAGCAAGCAATTCTCTTGATGGTGCCGTATATTTTTCTATTGCCGCATCAACCTCTGGTCCGAACATCTGTCTGAGATAAGGTCTCGGAGCCCATCTCGGTGGAATGTAATAAATGTGAGGTTCAGTGCCAAACTGCGGATAAAGCGGTAATGCCACCTTGTGATGCCTTACAAGCCATGTTACAGGGTTCTTTGGGTTATCATCAAGGAAGCCCTGCATTCTTATTTTCCCAACACATGCAGTCATACATCTTGTCTCCATGGGACGACCGTTAGTAAGCGGGTCTTTTCCTTCTATTCTCGGGTAGCAGGCAATGCACTTCTCGCTTACCCTTGTTTGCGCCCTGTACATGGGCTTTTTGTACGGGCACTGCTCAACACACTTCCTGTAGCCGCGGCATCTCTTCTGGTCAATAAGCACTATGCCGTCTTCTTTGCGCTTGTAAATAGCCCTTCTTGGGCATGCAGCGAGACATCCTGGATATGTGCAGTGATTACAAAGCCTCTGTATATAGAAGAACCATCTTTTGTGTTCGGGCAGAACGGAGACCTCCTGCGCTAATTTAAGTTCGTCATTCATCTTTTCACTTGCGGCAGTGTCTTCACCAATGTTAGGGAATCTCCATTCCTTATCGGTAGGAATATAACCTACTGCCCATTGGTTAAGGTTACGCGTTTTTGCCGCCTCAAAGATGGTCTCTCCTTCATACAACCCGTATGGGGACTTCTTATCATCCTTATCTTCATTCTCTGTGCTCCAGGTAGTGGGGTTCTTGCCATTGTCTGTTAAAAGGGCGAGGCTTTTAACATCCCAATGCTGTGGATAGCCGCCGTAGGGCTTTGTTTCAACGTTGTTCCACCACATGTATTCCTGACCCCTGCTGTATAGCCATGTACTTTTGTCTGCCATGGTGCAGGTCTGGCAGGCAATGCATCTGTTGGTATTAAAAACAGCTGCAAACTGGCGTTCTGGCCTGGACTCAAAGTAAGGATATTCCATCTTTCTGCCTAATTGCCAATTATGAACCAATGTCATTTTACCTTTCCTCCTCCCGGTATGTTAATTGTCTGTTTATTCGCACGTTACATTTTTCAGACTGTAAAATGAAACCGAATTAATCCGCCACAGGCATCTGCACCATTTCTAACTTAATGGGATGCCATGATGTGCTTATATTCTTCTGACCATTCCTATCACCATTAGAACCATCCCATGCTGCTACGTTAAAAACAGTATCATCACCAGGGATAAATTGAACATCGTAGGGGTCGGTTGTAGTCAAGGGTCTCGTTATCAGCACATGCCACAACCCGTCTTTCCATACGCCGTTACCTAAAACATCCTGGTGTTCCTGAGTGGTAAGCGTGCCAAACCCTATGGCATTTAAGTCTTCTACCGACCTCCCCCTATTTGGTAGGGAAAGTATGTTACCGGCAGCTAATCCACCAGCAACGAGCGATGCACTGGTGTACAGGGTGTTACGGATGGCAAGGTTGTAAGTATCACTTGCATAATCATCATGCATTGCTGGGTATATGCTTCCTATATCCATAAGACCACTTGCCACATTTAACTCCTTTTCCCAATCTGCCTTCCAATGCCAGATATTTACAGGTTTATCCCTGTCACCCATTCTTGGACTGAACGGATGGGCTACGTCTATGACAGCGTATTTGCCAACGGGAAACATTAACCCCACTGCGTCCCGAAAATCATTGGGTGTTAATGCCATACCATCCTCTGTGGCATCAGTCCATTCGAGAAGAAAATAGATATAAGCACCGTCATGAAATGCCTTAATTGAGATACTTTTAACGGACCCGCCGCCATTTGGAAACGCCTTGTTCTGCTCCTGTAATGTCACATTTAATGCCCCGGCATCCTTAAATACATTTAATAACGATTTTACACTGACCGCGGCAGGGGATGGCGCTATGGGGATATACTCTACTATCAGTGGTTCCTTTGCAGGAGTGAGCTCTTCCTCAGTTATAGCCACCTCTCCTTCCGTTGGCTCTGCTGCATATAACATTGCATTTAATAAAGAAACTGCTCCAAAAGCTAAAACGACTCCTAACAATGTAAAAAGCTTACGCATCTTCACGTTCACTCCCTTCCCCTATTTAAAAAAGAATGAGCGGTAGGGGCAGGTTTGAAACCTGCCCCTACCATTGTTAACCTTACACAACGGCAGACATCTTTTACTTTTTCTTTTTCAACTCAAGGTTTACTATAACGTTATTACCTTCCCGCACTTCAATCTCCTGACTGGCAGATCTCAGCCTTTCATGCCAGGTTGTCAATGTGTGCTTCCCCGGTGGTACATCTTTGATTGTAAAGGCGCCCGTCCTGTCCGTAACAGCGAAGTATGGATTTTGCAAACTCACAATAGAGCCTGACATTTCTGCATGCACATTGCAAAGCAACGGTATTTCTCCAATAGCGTCAAAAACCACGGTTTTTACTACACCTGCATCGTAAGTGCCTAAATTGAAAGCCTTCGCAGAGGTGGGTGGCGAAAACACGTTGTGACGGACTGCATCAGTATTCGGGAAATCTACGGCGGTACCTACTAATATCGGCAAGACATGAGGAACATAAGTTAAATTCTGTTGGTCCATAGCTGGATGCGTTTCCGGGGGGGCGAAGTTGCCATCTACTTTCTCGATATACACAATCGTATCTCTCGGGTCCTTAACACCCTTGCAACTAACCGTTCCCTTAACTGTACCACCTGCCATTGCTAAGTTTGCACTTAGAATCAAAGAAAGCACTCCCGTCAAGCTAAAAATACCTCTTCTTCTTATAATTATGCTATACATAACATCCTCCTAAAC
>JACQHT010000029.1 GCA_016198835.1 Planctomycetota bacterium
AGCACAGGTATCTGCATCCCGAGCTGTACAAATCCCGCTACGAATACGGCTATAGCTACGCCAAAGACCTTTTTGTCGAGTCCTCCGCTTATTAATGGGGAAAATATAACAACGCCTACTATTATACATACGTTCAGGGCTACCGGAGAAAGCGCCGGCATAAAAAAATGCTTTAATGTATTCAGTACCGCCATTGCCATAGCTACTAAACATATAAGCAGTACGTAAGGAAACATTATCTTAAGCAGATGAAAAATCAACTCCCATTTTGCCTGGAGGGTAGTAATTTTTGGAATAATCAGGAAGGCAATTTCACCGATTATCAGGATTCCACCGAGTGTAACTATGAGCATAGTAGCAACTATGTTTACTAATTGCCATGCCTCTGCTTTAGTACGATTCTCAAGATAATCGGTAAAAACCGGTATGAATGCGGCGCTGAGAGCGCCTTCGCCGAATAACCTTCGGAAAAGGTTTGGTATCCTGAAGGCTACTGTAAAGGCATCCCATACCATACCCGTGCCAAAATAGCTGGCGCAAATCATGTCACGAGCCAAGCCTGAAATTCGGCTTAAAAGGGTACAGATACCTATGACCTTTGCAGACCTTAGAAAGCTGTGTTCATGTTGCATAAAAATAAAAGGTGAAAAGGTTAAAAGGCTAAAAGGTCAAGAGGTTAAAAGCCCGGTCTTTTTTACCTCTTAGCCTCTTCACCTCTTAGCCTCTTCACCTCTTCTTTCAGCTCATCAATCTGCTGATTTTGAAGAGTTATGGTATTATTAGCCTCGGAAAGTTCTTTTGTTTTTTGAACAACGGACTCTGCCATAATATTAAATGACTCGGCTAATTCGCCAATTTCATCGTTTCTTTTGACTCGTACCATTTGTTGACTCGCTATTAGGCTTGTAAGATGCTCTGGACTTGTTTTTAGCCCGGCAGTAATTCGTTTTGTTGCCTCCGTGAGACTTCGGATGGGGTTAGATATTTTTTTGCCCAGGAAGAAGGCAAATATCATTACACCCACTGCAAGCATCATGAATATGCTTACGGTGGTATTTCGCAACTTGAACGCTGCTCTGTAACCCTCTTCAATGTCTATTTCTGCTATAACGCCCCACTCATACTCAGGAATCCAGCGCCAGAAGCCAAGTACGTTCACCCCTCTATAATCTTTGTAACCTTTTCCATCGTATCCTTCCGCCTTTTTAAGGCATTCCTTTACACCTTTTGTGGATTCCCCTGTCCCGGGGTCCGTTACCTTAAGCTCCAGGGTCGTTCGCTTCCTTATTACACCCTTCTTTTTTAAATTATCTGCAAATCTTGATTCTGTCAGCATATAACCATCTTTATCAATGAGGTATGTTTCACCGGTTAGACCGATTTTGGTATTATGCATTACCTTATTAATCTTTGCAACATCAATGCGCAGGGCTACAACACCAAGGACGTCAGGCGAGCTCATAGTGCCAAATTTATTTATTATCGGGGCTGAAACGAACATCGTTGGCATTCCTTTTTCCAATTCGCCCTCTTCGTTTTCTATAGGAACAAGCGAGGGCTGTACCTGTGAAACGAAGGTATTACCCTTTATAGCCTCGAGAAAATAATCCTGGCGCGAAACATCAGAGCTGATAAGCTTGCTCTCTGTTGCAACCTTTACTATGCCGTTTCTGTCACTAATGATAACTTCTTTATAGCCGTACTCATCCCGTATATATTCAAAGTATTTTGTGTAATCGAGATATTTTAAGAGTTCAGAGTATTCCTTATCTGCTTCGGTATATTGTGTGGCAAGGGTTACAAATGGATTTTCAGCGATGACCCTTGCATCGCCTTTACGGTCATCCATCCAGCTCTTAACATGCTCGACCTGCTTTTGTACTACGCCGTCGAGATTCCGCACTAATTCGTCCTGCATGGTTCGCTGGGTAATGGGTGAGACAAACATTACCATCACAAGCAGGGGGATTAATGCAACGATAAGGAATATAATGCCGAGCGTATTTGTGATAGATTTGCGCATGGTTTAAAAAAAATAGTGTCGAGTGCGAAGTGGCAAGGTAATAGTCAAAAGGAAGTGAGACGGAAGACGAAAGAAGGTAGATGATTTCTTTCGTCTCACATCTCACTTCTCACGTCTTACTTCTCACTTTCTACTCGTCACTAACACCTTCTTCCTCGACACTATATCTTTTGGCACCTTTTCCCAATCCGCCAGGAATCTCTTAACTCCGTCGTCTGTAAGTGGATGCTGGACAAGTTTCTCAAATACCTCGAATGGAATGGTGGCTATATCTGCGCCCAGGACGGCAGCATCCCTAACATGGATAGGATGCCTTATGCTCGCCACAATAATCTGTGTTTTAAAACCATAATTATCGTAGATTGTGCGAATCTCCTCAATTAATTGCATTCCTTCCTGTCCCCTGTCATCAAGCCTGCCAATGAACGGACTAACGTAAGTGCCACCAGCCTTTGCTGCTAAGAGCGCTTGATTCGAGGAAAAGCAAAGGGTAACATTTGTCTTGATACCCTCAGCCGATAATACCTTAACGGCTTTAAGCCCTGCCTTGATAAGCGGTATCTTGACCACAATATTGTCGGCAATCCTTGCCAATTCCCTTGCCTCTTTGAGCATACCATCCGTATCGAGGCTGATGACTTCAGCGTTTACCGGTCCGTTAACTATGGAACATATCTCTTCAATTGTTTCACGGAATGGCCTTCCCGTTTTGGCTATCAAACTTGGATTTGTCGTAACCCCATCAAGAATTCCAAGGCTGTTAGCCTCCCTTATTTCCCTAACATCAGCAGTATCAATAAAGAACTTCATGGTTTATCCTTTCCTTTCAGAGAGTAGCCGCAGGCTTCAGCCTGCGTTATTTACGCAACCTAAAGGTTGCGGCTACAATCTCGCTCTGAACTCTTTAATTTTGATATAGCACATTCAGCAGGGAAAGGCAAGAAAAATTTGAGTTCAGAGTTAAGAGTTGAGAGTTCTGAGTAGGGGCGACCCGGCGGGTCGCCCCTGCCTACGCCCGACTCATAGACTCTATTGCCAAAAAAAAGGTTGACTTGTTTGCTTCTTTCTGGTTAAATAAACTGTTAACCCGACCTATTTTGGAACGGAGTAGGTGCAGGTACGGGGATCTGCCACTATTCCGCATTAGAAAAAGGAGTGAATAGCAATGCGTATTTTAGCGAAACTTGGGGTTGGAGTAATTCTTGCTTTCTTATTTGCTTGCGGAAATTTTCTGACAGGTTTGCAACCTGCCTTCACCGGTACTATTAATGTACCTACCAGTAAGCCTACCATTCAGGCAGGAATTGATGCAGCAACCAGCGGCGACACTGTGCTTGTTGCGCCCGGCACGTATTATGAGAGGATTAACTTTTATGACAAATCAATAACGGTAAAGAGTAGTGGTGGCGCAAGCGGAACAATAATAGACGGCTCTTACAACGGAAGCGTGGTAACCTTTTACGAAAACACAGGAAGAACTACCCTCGATAGCTTTACCATTCGGAACGGAAGCGGCACTTTAAATGTTGAAGATGGTGATACTTACGGTGGTGGAATTTACTGTTTCAATTCCTATCCCGCAATAATCAATAACATTATAAAGTCAAACAGCGCCGATGGCGGCGGCGGCATTTGTTGTGAAGGTTACGATTCCTTTCCCAACATATACAATAACACAATATTGAGTAATACTGGCGCGGGCATTTACTGTAAAGACGGAGCATCACCCACGGTATTTAATAACATTGTTGTAAGTAATACTGCTTCTTCGGGTGGGGGTGGAATGTTTGCCGATGAATCAACCACCCCTGATGCAGATGATAACGATGTATGGAATAACTCAGCACCGCAATACGGCGGTGATGGATGGGACTTTGGCATTGCAGGGAAGAATATTAATGCAGACCCCCGCTTTGTAAATGCTGCTGTAGGTGACTACCACTTGAAAGATACCTCTCCATGTATTAATGTGGGGACCGGGATAAATTATGGTGCGCCAAACCACGACTTTGAAGGTGAGACACGTCCTTTTAATGGAAAGGTAGATATAGGCGCAGATGAGTTTGTTGGCACGGTATCCACTACTTGCTCATGTGAAGGAGAGTCTACTGGATGCATCTCGGGTCTCGTGACAAAGAAAGGAGTTGCCCTTAAGAAGAAAACGGTGAAATTGATATTGAAAAGGACGGGGTCCCCAAAAGAGACATTTAACACCAATACCAATACCAGTGGGTGTTATCTTTTCACCGGTCTTCCTCTTGTTGACGGAACATATACCATAAAGG
>JACQHT010000030.1 GCA_016198835.1 Planctomycetota bacterium
CCCTTTCGATTCTGATAAGCGGTGCGGAGGCCTGTGGGTGCGAGGGAGGAGGAACTCTTAGCGGAACTGCAACGCTTTCGAACTCTAACAACACGATGTCAGGAAGCTTTAGTGGAACTGCTTGTGGCTTTCCCGTTATCGGTACTTTTACAATTGATAAGATATCGGAGCTATGTGATGATTAATCCGAATTCTTAAGCAGTAGCTCAGAAAAGGCAAGCATTTTCCAGGGGCGTATTTTTATAATACGCCCTTTTTTTCCCCACGAGAGAATTACTTACCATCTTCCCATCACAAAGGTTATTGTTTAACCAGAATTCCCTGCTCCGCCAATAGTTGTTATACTATTAGGAGTACCGAGAGATGAGATGTGAGTCTGACGCCAGAATAGCTCTATTACGCCAGCGGTATATCTTATTGCAAGTGGAATCAGGTCTCTTGCGTATAAATGTTCGAGGGGCAACTTTTCGGTATTAACACCGTATCTATCTTTTTTCGGATTATCTGGATTCCAGTAGGTTTTGTATTTTTCAGGCACTGCATGTCCAGTCTTTTCTAAATAATAAAAGCCTTCGGACTCGCTATCATTCTCTGGTTCTTCTCTTGTATTCCACCATTCGGTTCCACCCCCATCAAAAGTACCAAGGCATCCGACATCGGTGATATACCAGCTCGGGTGGTTCCCGGGACAAAAGCCGTATGTTATATCCGGAAATACCTTGCCTAATGGACCTACAGAGGGGCCGCTTTTACTGGTATCACTCAGGTCAGCTTTGTATCTGTTTAGATAATAACTTATCTTTGCAAGATTCTTTATATACTTTTTCAACGTGTTATACTTTACAATACCACTGGATTCGTCTTTTCCACGATATTTCGGTGGAAGATGTTTTAAATCATCATTAGTATTGTATAGTATTGTTTCTATATCCGAAGGTAAGGGCGCATTTTCGTCGCTTCTAATCATTATTGTTACATACGTTTCATATCCACCGCGGTCACCCGGTCCATGATACTCCAGATGTGTGTGCTCAGGGAGCGAGACATCAGCAATTAAATGAAGCACATGACCCAGTGCATAATACGCATCCAGTTTGTCGGCTGGTGAGCCACTTTTGTATTTGTTTATAGCATCTGTGTAATCGTAACTGTTTACAGAATTATTCCAACCCCAGTCGAAGGCGTTTTCCTGAAATGTTCCTCCAGCGTAGTAACCCCTGTCATCTGCAGGTCTATAAAAGTGTCTGAGGAACCTGAAAAAAACGTCTACTCCAATATCATCTTCATCCTCTGCCCCTCTAACTAATTCATCTTCATATATACTAATTTCGTTGCGAAACGCCTCATCTCCGATTCCTTTATCTAACAAGAATTGTACTGTCCTTTTCACAATCCATCTGTGCACGCTTATGTCATATCTTGCGGCTTTCCCATCTTTCTCATAAAAAGAAAAATTACCTGACACAGTGTCAGGATGACAAGGGGTGCTTCTTTCCTCAGAAGGGCAAGAGGCGCCTTCTACGCACAACATTAATGGAATGAGAAGAAGCCCTGTAGTTAGTAAATTACGTTTGATCTTCATCGTTGTCTACATGGATTTACGATTGCTCCCATTCTAATGGTAGACAACGGACCCACCCCCAAATGGCGGGCTTGCAGCTTTATGTCCGTTGATTTCAACGATGATGAACATCGTTGTCTACCCGATATAAACAATCCCTTTGCTTAGCCTCGAAGCCCAGGTCTTCTATAAGGCGAATCATCTCTTCTTTTTTCATACGATAGGTTATGCCTGCTGCCCTTACCACATTTTCCTCAATCATCGTGCTGCCCATATCGTTTGCCCCAAACCTTAATGCAAGCTGGGCTATCTTTGCACCCTGTGTTACCCAGGAGGCTTGTATGTTCGGGATATTATCAAGGTATAGTCTTGAAATGGCTAACATCTTAAGGTACTCAAATCCCCCAAGTTCCCCCCTCACCCCATCCCTCTCCCCTTGGGGGAGAGGGGAGGGTGAGGGGGAAGATAGTTGAGTGTTTTTTGGCTGAAAAGTCCAGGGTATAAAGGCTGTAAAACCGCCTGTTTCGTCCTGAAGGGTTCTTATTCGTTCAAGATGTGTAATTCTATCCTCCGGTCTCTCGATATGACCAAACATCATTGTTGCCGTAGTCTTTATGCCGAGGCGATGAGCCTCCCTCATTACTTCAAGCCACTCATTTACAGAGCATTTTCGAGGACTTAGCGCTTGACGGCATTCATCAACCAATATTTCTGCCCCTCCACCAGGGATTGAATCGAGACCAGCGTCCTTGAGCGTTAGAATTACATCGTGTACCGAAAGCCTGCTTAAGGTGGTGAAATGTATAATCTCAGGGGGTGAGAATGCATGTATATGAATCTTGAAGCACTCCTTTATTGAGCGCAAAAGGTGCAGGTAATAGTCGAATCGTAAGCCCGGAGCCAAACCGCCCTGCATGAGGATATGGGTCCCGCCGAGTTGTAACGTTTCTTCTATTTTGTGAAATAGTTCACTTTCAGAAATCACGTACGCATCCGGGCTATCCTCATCTCTGTAGAAGGCGCAGAACATGCACCTGGCGAGGCAAATATTTGTATAATTAATATTGCGGTCAATGGCGTAGGTGCGATAATTTTTGGGATGCAGTCTCTGACACACCATGTCTGCCGCCAGACCCAGTGCCATCAGGTCGTATGAACCCATTAGCTCTACGCCTTCCGAATAGGTCAATCTTTCGCCCGATGAGGCTTTATCAATAATGTCAAGCATTATAGAATTCAATATCAATCCCCTCTTTTACCAAGCCAATCTTTGTTGCATATCCATAAAAGGTCTTTAGACCAGCAATTTCTTCCTCGCCCAGGGCATAACAAATATTTTTACTTAAATAATTGAAGCATTCGTCAAAGGTTAAACCGAGCCGTTTTGCCTCCACAGCGGATAGTTCTTCAAGTTTACCGAGTCCTTTTGCTTTTGCTTCTTGTAATATGTCTCTAATGCCCGTGATTTTAGTCTTCCTTTTAGTTGCCCAGAAGGCATAGACAAATGGCTGGTGGGTCAACTCCTGCCATTCCTTTCCAAGGTCTATTGTAAAAAGACTTTTGCTGTTTGTTTTTAATGCATTATCGCCAATTACAAGAAAAGCATCTGCTTGTGAATCTAACCTTTCCTTCGATGGGTTCCATGGGATAAGTGCAGGCGCAAGGCGATAACTTTCACTTATGACAATTCTTGAGAGGATACAAGAGGTGTTAGATGCTATATCTAAGGCAACTTTCTTTATAGGATGATTTCTTACAAGCAGTTTTACGCTTTTAACCTCCCCTTTTGAAGCGATTGCAATGTTTGGAATAATGCGGAGGTTTCCATCTCTGAAATATTCCACGGATGGCACAAGGGCAACGTCTACCATTTCACGACTAAGCATTTCCGTGAGTAAGGCTGGGACATCAAAATGGAGTTCAACTACCTTATTATTTTCCAACCCGTAAATTAATGGCTTGGCATTCATATAAGGCACAACGCCAATCTTTATCTTTTTCATAAGCCTTTACCTGATTACCTTATTTGGAAAAAAGAGCGAACTTCCTTCCGCTACGCAAAGCCGGCAACTTTTACAGGACGTTCAACAGCGAAGTTCTTACGATGTAGTTTGATACGTTCAATCTCGTGAAGTGTTTCGGCTGTAAAGTAACTCTCCCCACAACGGGGGCATTTAACCATAGGAACATTCTCTATTACCAACAAATCTCTGCCTTTGCCATAGGTTTCGGTAACTTTACGAATATATGCGTCCTTCTGTCCGCAAATATCACATACCATTTTTACCTCTCCTCCTATGATAAAAATCTACTCCATAATTTAATTCCTGACCTGTCAGGAACAGGTTTAAGCAGCTTTAGTGACAAAGTTAGAAAAGTCTTCAAATACCCATTTGTTCTTTAACGTATGGTATATTACCCCTGATAACTTCTTTGCAGTTGCTATGATTGCCTTTCTGGACCCCTTCTTGCCTTTTATCTTCAAATAAAATGACCTCAGATACTCTGAATACTTTATCGCAACAAGGGTACACTGCACCAATGTTGTCCTTCCTAATTTATTGCCCTGTTTTGTTATCCTGCCGTGTCTTATTGTTTCGTTTGAGTTGTTTACCCGGGGAACCATTCCAAAATATGCAGCAAGTTTCTTCTCGTCCTCAAAGTCGTTTATATTACCTATTACGCTTAGTAATATTGTCCCGCTTTTTTCTCCTACACCTTTTATGCTCGTGATATTCTCATGTCCATCAAGTTCTTTCCCCTTCTCTACCAGTTCCTTATCTATCTTCGCTATCCCAACATTTAAACTTCTTATCTGTTCAACTATAACCTCAAGCTCGATTTTAGCCACGCTACTAACCTTGTAAGATAATGCCTTTTCTAAGCCTTTTTCACTGGATAAAAATTCCCTCTCGGTTATGATTCCCTGTGAACTTAGAATGTTGTGAATCTTGTTCTTTAGCGCCATCTTTAACTTAACCAATTTATCCCTGGTATGAGCCAAACTCTCAAGCTCTGCTGTTTTCTTCTCTTTCATCCTTATCTCTGGCACCATTCCCTTGCTCAAAAATGACGCTATCACATAGGCATCTTTCTCATCCGTCTTTTTCATTGACTTGCTTATTACCTTGAACTGCGGGGTATTGATGACCTTTACCTCTTTTACACACCCCCTTATCTTTTCTACAAAATAACGAGTGTTTGTTGTCGTTTCTACCGCTAAAACATCGTCTCGTCTTAAATCCCTCTGAAACTCACTCAGTTTCCTCAGATTGTAACTCTTGAAAATCTTCTCATCCTTTGCTGTGTCTAAAAAACAGGCTACGAACATATTCTTGTGTAAATCTACCCCAATAAACCTTTCCATTGCTTTTCTCCTCCTTGGTATTCCGTCGCCTTCGGCTAAGGATACCTTGTTAATTGTTTTTGGAGTAGACTGCTTGTCGGTGACCACCATCCTCCTATTCAGGGTCAAGCCATATGGTGACGCTTCGGTTATAGGCAGATTTGACCAATCTCCTTTACAGGGTCTTTGCCCTAAATTAAAATACAGCCTATAACCTATCTACTCCAGATAAATGCTTTTTCTAACATTTATCTGGAACGATCACCAACTATTTTTATCATATCATCTCCTTTTACTGCGGGTCGTAAGACGCGCACTTATAATCCTTATCCAATTCCATTTCTGCCTTCCCTCAATAATTATATCAGATAATATGTCAGTCAATCGGCTTATTATTTGGTAATTCTGTAATTCCGTGAACACCGTACGTAATTTGGAAGTTAATAATTAAGCATGGTGTCCCAGGATTTCGTAAAAAAACATTTATCGGAAGCTTAAATTTCTCTTGGTTCTATTAATAACTTTACGCCTTCTATTATCTGCTTGACCTTTGATACTGGCAGGGAACCAATCTTTTCTTCAATATCGGATTTATCAATAGTTATAATCTGAGATATATTTACTACACTATCATTTTTTAGTCCACCCTCGCCTTTCTTAAGGAGGACATTACCAGGTGATTTTGCTCTTTTAAGATTAGATGTTATTGCACAAACTACTACCGTATTAATCCTGCTTTCATTAAAAACATTATTTTGTACGACAACGTGGGGATGCCTGTACCCTGGCTCTGAGCCCTTAGGAATACCTAAATCAATCCAGCAAATATCCCCTTGTTTAATATTCAATACCTCTCCTTTAAAATTTTATGAGCATAATATTTTTTACTTTTTCGCCTTAATGAGGTCTCCTCCTCTATTTCAACATCTGAATATGCCTCATTAATGGCATCTAACAATTTTCTTGATTTTATCTTTTCAATAAATTCTCTGGCGGCAATGGTAAACAGTTCACTTCGGGAGTAATTATACTCCTTTGCTATCTTTTCAATTTTTTTAAACAATTCATCTGGCACTGATATAGCTGTTTTCATATTATAAGTATTACATATGGTTATACCATTATCAATACAAATTTTAAGAATTTGTATGGAGTGCTGGAGACACCATGCGTAATTTGAAAGTCAATGATTAAGTAACGGTGTCCCAAGAATTAGACGTCTAACGACTAAGCTAACCGGTGCGCAGCTTTTTCGTGCGTACGGTTGAGCGCCTTGTTAGGCTAATAGATTTCTGTGCGAGATTTATAAGGGAACGAAGGGCGTCGTTAACAGCTTCTTCTGTGGGAAACGCTTTCGCAACATCCGGGCTGAGGAGAACTAAATTGGTTCCCTTTTGGTAAGATTCAAAATATTTGCCTCGAACACCCCGACCGAGGTCCTCACGGTGATATTCTGGACGCAGTCCTTCAGATTTAGCCTTCTTCATAGATCCTCCTCCTTTAATGGTTCTGGTGTAAAATCTGAAATATTAAGCATGTTTTTCTAAAGCCTTATTACCTGAGGAGTCTTTTTAATCTACCGAAGATATATTCATCAGCCTTGCGCTGCAAATGCCTCTTTGCTTTCTCAAGCGTATTGGAGGCGCCGAAACTACGACTGGTTGTCTTGAAGAAAACTGTATAATTTTCACCCGGCTCCGCTTATTTGGAGTGGTGGGCAAACGCCTTCGCCGTCGCAGGTGTAGCGTGTTGGCATTTGTTCATTATATTTGAATACCAGACTCGTGAGGTTCATATTCGTAGAATGAGATAATGAGATTCATAAGATTGGGCCTAATCAAAAGATTATTTCAAGCGCTTTGATCTCTTCGTTCCACCACGCGGTCGTACCGCATTCCTTAGAGAGCGCTTCCATGCGCGTAGCGATCGTTTTTGCCCGAACGTAGGGTGCCAGCCGCGCCTGAAAATTGTCTATGATTATCGGGTACATGCGGATGCGCACAACTCGGCTATCGTTGAACTCGACAACAAACACGAAAGATTCATCGTTGCGCTCGATTTTGTCTATTGCATAATCGTCGATGAAATCGCCAGCGCTATAGATGATCAATCTTCCTTTGAAAAGTTCTATCCCGCGAAACACATGTGCAGAATGTCCAAAGACGATATCGGCTCCGGCTTCGATAAGCGCATGAGCGAACTTCTGATGCTCTTTCTCTGGTGCGTATCCCCAATTCGAGCCCCAGTGCGCCGAGGTGACGACGATTTCGGCATTCACCCGGGCCATCCTGACATCTTCAATGAGCACACGGGCGCACACATTCTCCAGGTCAACGGGGCAATAGCGGACGCCGGGTGTTTCTCTTCCGGCTTCCCAATCGCGGCCAGCGTAATCGGTAAATGAGAGGAGCGCAACCGTAGCACCGTGGACCGAGATATGCGTCGAAGCCCGCGCCGCGGCGGCATTTACTCCTGCGCCGGCATGCGCAATGCCTGCGTCGTCCAAATGCCCTATCATCTCTTCTAAAGCTTCAGGGCCGTAGTCGAGCGCATGGTTGTTCGCAAGTGATACCATATCGATGTGAGCCGTCTTGAGTACTGCAATGTTCTTCGCGTCAGAGCGGAAATTGAATGTCTTTGGGATAGGCTCCCCCGAATCGGCTATGACGCATTCAAGATTGCATATCCGCACGTCTGTCGCTTTAAAGAGCGGCAGCGTATCGCCCCAAGGGTACTCAGGCGACACGCTTTTGAGCGAGTCATTGACGAGCCTTCCTAACATCACATCGCCTACAAAAAGCAGTTTCATAAATATTTCTTAAACCATGCCACCGCCAGCTCGGCTACCTGCCCGAGTGTCCCCGGCTCTTCAAAGAGGTGCGTCGCGCCATGGACGATCTCAAGCTTCTTCTCGCAATGAAGTGCGGCAAGTGCCTGTTCGTTGAGCTCGATAACGCCAAAATCATTGCCGCCAACAATGAGAAGCGTGGGAGCAGTGACCTTGCCTATGTTTTTCATCGCGAGATCCGGTCTGCCACCACGCGAGACAACTGCCGCGATATGTGAAGGAAGCCGCGCAGCAACTTGAAGCGCGGCCGCCGCGCCCGTCGATGCTCCGAATAATCCTATTGCCAGGCCTTTTGTCTTTGGCTCTCTTTTAAGCCAGCGAATAACCTCGCCGAGACGCTCCGTTAGAAGGTCAATGTCGAAGCGAGTTTCGTATATTTCATCTTCTTTCTCCGTAAGTAAATCTATCAATAGTGTTGCGACTCCCAATTTCTGCAGTTCCTTTGCGACGAATGTGTTGCGCGGAGAAAAACGGCTGCTCCCGCTTCCGTGCGCAAAAAGCACAATACCGGACGCTCCCTTCGGCATGGCAAGCGTTCCTTCGAGAGCAACACCATCAATTGGTATTTTAATTCCCTGCTCCATATGCTGATTGCAATAGTCTGATGACTTCTTCATCTTCAACCTGTTCAAATTCCTGATAGTGCGCCCCGATTGCTCCCATAAAATCCTTCGGCGGTTCAAGCACGATAATTTCATCGGCTTCTCGTCGAATCTCGCGCACCGTATCCGACGGCGCAACCGGGACGGCAATGATAATACGATCAGGTTTTTGCTCCTTCACTGCTTTAATTGCAAGTCGCATAGTGAGGCCTGTCGCTATGCCATCGTCGACGATGATAGCAACCTTGTTTGTAACTTGGGTCGACTTCTTTCCACCCCGATACACTTTAATGCGCCGCGCCACTTCCTTTTTTTGTTGCTCTATTTCTCCGCTTAACCAATCTTGATCAACTAATTCCGCTTCCACCTCATTGCACAAAAGAGTCCCTTTTTCGTCTGTGGCGCAGATTGCATATTCAGGATGTTGCGGGTGTCCGATCTTGCGAGCGGCAACTATATCGAGCGGCAGACCGAGCAAGCGAGCAACTTCATAGCCGACCACGACCCCGCCACGCGGCAATGCGAGCACCACGGCGTTTGCGCCTTTATACTGCCGTAATCTTTCCGCAAGTTGTTTCCCCGCATCGCTTCTGTTCTGGAACATGGGATTACTTCTTGCCCACCTCTCTTGATTTTACTTTCTTTCTGGTTGGATTCATCATGTTATTCTTCGCTGCCCCTTCCAGCCGCGGCGGGCGAGTAAGATGATCCACCTCACGCAGTAGTCTTTTCTTATCTAATATCTGATTTTGTTTTTTTGCGTTAGTCATATTACATACTATAGCAGTGCTACTCTTGTTATCAAAGAGCCAAAAATATCCTTTTTGTTCGCCGTCTTTCAAGATTTTTTCAAAAGTGGATTGCATAGTTATTTATTCAAATCATAACTCTGCTTGATAAGACCGAAAACGGCATCAAGCTCGGTTTCCTTTTCTAACGAAAGACGAACCCGAAGGCGTATGTTCGTTTTTTGCAAGTTGGCAGCATAGCTCTTCAAACGCTGTATGCTGTGAACCACTCCGTGGTCGAAGGTTTTGACAGTTTATATTAGTCGACATTTCTTATTTAGCACATTAAATTGTGTACAGTTATTCGCTATTATTATATTCTAGCGAACGAGAGCATAAAAATCCATATGTAAGAAATTTCAACTTACGACAAATTTCTGGCAGGCAAAAAGCGGGCAGTTAGTTGACCTCTGAGACCCTGCTCGGATGTTCTGGTGTGAGACTATTTAGGTGCTTCTAAGGAAAATCTGGTGTCCATACGGTGTCCATGAGTGGGCTAAAAAGGGGTGAAAAGACCTGACAGAATCTATAACAGAAACAATAAGAAATATTTGGCAAATAATGACTTGCGTGTATTTTCAATGACTTACGTAAAACCCTCAAAACGGATTCGAAGTCCACTACTCTATCCAGTTGAGCTACGGGCGCATACCTTTTAATATATTTCAGGTAGACAACGGACTTTATGTCCGTTGAATCAACGAGGTAAAACCTCGTTGTCTACCTTTTTTCAAAAAGGTAAGGGCATTTTACAAAAAATTATAGGCATCTTCAAGCGAGTTTATGCACGAGGATGAAACGTTTTGTGGATAAGCTGGAGACGTTGCTTTTCAAGATGCGTGTATATCTGGGTTGTGGATATGTTAACATGCCCAAGCATTTCCTGAACGGAACGGAGGTCGGCGCCCCCTTCTAAAAGGTGCGTTGCGAAGGAGTGACGAAGTGTGTGTGGAGAAACCGTCGTCTTGACGCCTATCTGTCTAACATAATGCTTTACGATATGCCATATATTCTCACGTCGAAGTGGCTTGCCAGTACGCGAGAGAAAAAGGAGTTCGGAGTTCGGATTGTGGATTGCGGAATGCGGAATTTTTTCATTCCGCATTAGTAATCCAGGTCTTGCATCCAGCAAGTACCTTTTTATTGCTTCAATGGCTTTTATCCCTAAAGGGACGATGCGTTCTTTGCTTCGTTTGCCCTTGCATTTTATATAGCCGTAGTCTATATTAACCCCGCTAAGGAGGATTCCTGCCACCTCAGATACCCTTGCCCCTGTGGCATAAAATAGTTCAAGGATGGCTTTGTTACGCATTTCTAATATCCTCCTGTTTGAACCAGGGCGTTTTGCGATTTCTACCTCGGGCGCAGTAAGCAATCGTTCGACATCGTTTTGACTGAGAACCTGGGGGAGTCTTTTCCAAAGCTTAGGTGGTTCAATCGAGGATGTAATGTCTTTTGGAATTTTCCCCTCACGGAAGAGAAACCTGTAAAGCATCCTTATTGCTACAAGGTTTCTCCAAACGCTGTTTACCGATAGCCCCCTATCCTTCTCTGTAATCATGAAGCTGACCACAGTGTGCTGTTTGACCGTTTCAAACTTATCGAAGCCTTGTGTCTTTAAGTAGTTTGAAAACTTTTTAAGGTCGTTTCCATAGCTCACTACGGTATTCTTTGATAAGCCGCATTCTACTGTAAGGTAATCTAAAAAGGATTGAATTAATTCATTCATAACTTTTCTCCATCTTACCCAATCTTTTTAGATAACTCTCTCAAGGATTCCATCATCTGTGGCAATTTCTTTATCAATGCCTGAATCCTCTTTTCAAGATTTATAGGTTTTGCGGGCGAGCCCCATACTATTGAACCAGGTTCGAGACTTTTCTTAAAAACATTCGACCCGCCGCCAATTACACAATTATCACCTATTTTTGCATGGTCTGTAACGCCCACATCTTCGGCTATCATCACATTCTTGCCAATTACAGCCCCACCGGCTATCTTTGCATAAGCAATAAGCATGGAATCTTCGCCAATGATTACGTTATGCGCAATATGGGAGTGATTATCTATCTTAACGCCGCGTCCGATTACTGTCTTATCGAGGGCAGCTCGGGCAATGGTAACGTTTGCGCCAATCTCCACGTCATCCCCAATTTCAACCGTTCCAACCTGAGGAATCTTTACGTGACGTCTACAAGTCGGAGGAGACCCTTCGCTCCGCTCAGGGCGTGCCTGTAGATACCCGAATCCATCATCCCCGATGACCGTGCCTGCATGGATTATGGCACGCTTGCCTATAATCACCTCTTCTCTAATAGTAACGTTTGGATATATTATTGAGTCATCCCCTATTGTGCTGTCATGTCCAACAAAAACATTCGGATATATGGTCACGCGGTCGCCTACCTTAACATCATCTTCTATGACAACATAAGCGCCGATGGAAATATCTTTGCCAATTAAAGCATTCTTGGAAATAATTGCCGTGGGATGTATGCCCGTAGGTCTTTTTTGTTTTTCCTTTGAGATAACTGCCAAAAATTTTGAAAAGGCAAGAAAGGGGTTATCCACAACAATGAGCGGCTTCTTCGCACCGTCAATCACCCTGTGAACAACAACTGCAGAGGCGTTTGTCTTTTGAATCCTGTCCACAAAGGCTTCGTCCTTTATGAAGGTGATGTCCCCCGGTGCGGCGTTATTGATGCTGCCAACCCCTATAATTCTGAGGTTACTGTCACCTATAAGCTTCCCACCTATAATTGATTGGATTTGGCTAAGGGTATAGTTCATTGTTTGTACCCGTAATGGTGTCGTAATAATACCACACAGATATATCCATGTCAAATCGAACTTTCTAAATACTACTCATTTGACAACACCAACATGGTATGATACAATCTTTTATAATAGCTGACATAAGTATAGAAAAGAACCTTAGATGGCAAGATTAGAAATTAGTGAGTCCGACAATATTTAGATATAAAGGATATCGGTTCTTTTTCTTCTCACGAGAGGAGAGGCGGATTCATGTTCATGTATATTGCCCAGATGGGGAAGCTAAATTCTGGTTAGAGCCAGTTGTTGCTTTGGCTAAAAACTATGGCCTGGCTTCAAAACAAATAAGAGAAGTGCAGGAAATTATTGAGGAACGACACGATGAAATCACAAAGGCATGGAAAAAACATTTCAGATGTTGAGGTCCAAAATATTTCTAATAATGGAATTTGGCTGTATGTAAACGGCAAGGAATATTTCTTGTCTTATAAAGAGTATCCCTGGTTCAAAGATGCTAAGGTATCAGATATATGCAATTTAGAATTGCTTCGCGACAATCATCTCTATTGGCCAGATTTGGATGTTGACCTTGAGATAGATTCCCTTGAAAATCCAGAAAAATTTCCATTAATTTATAAGGACAACTATCGAGGCTAAACCTTCAATTGTTAGTCGTCCATAATTCTATGCGGAATACTGGATACAGAAATACGAGATGATGAATACATTTCCCATATTTCTATGGAATTCTAATCTTAGAAGATTGTAAATAAGTAAAATCTCAAAATTGATGTAGTCATTTACTTAATCAGTATTTATTCCCCTTGCTACTATTACAGCTCGAACAGAGCAATTGAGCATTTTCAATTTTTTTGCTTGAGCCACCTTTACTCCAAGGATATTTATGATCAACCTGAGCATCTTCAGGTGTTAAATTTTTTTTACATTTGCTATTATTTGTTGGTTTTGGACATTTTGGCTTGTCAGTCTTTTCTCTAAGCTCGATCCAAAGAATGTCTTTCACATTTTTGTCAAAATATCTTTTTGCATCTTTAGTTTTTGTAAAAAAACCATCCTTCAAAACTGAGGATAAATATGTATCTCTTATTTCCCTATTTCCCTTGCTGTCTGTTGCTTGTCTTGTAGAATTGATGTATGGAACTAATTGCTTTTCATATTCTGACAATTTAATCTCTGTAATTTTTTTCCCAGAATATTTGATGTCGAATTTTTGTGTCTGCTTCGAAAAAGTTAAAAGAAATCTGCCAGCTATTTTATTGCTCTTTTTATCGTCTATTACATATCCTTTTTGTTCCAATTTTTGTAAAACTACAAATAGAGAATAAAAATCAGATTTATTTTTAAACCTTGTAAATCTAATGCCATCATCGGGAAAGATTTCTTTAATCCAAGAAATTACCTTATTAAACTGTTTGTAAATTCTATTAATTTCCTTCTTCTTCCATTCGTGCTGTGACAACAACTCATCCAGCTTTTTCCTCCTATCTGAATAATCTCCCTCAGAACAAGCTGTACAAAGCTCCAAAATAAATTCATGAAATAGATATCTATCTATGTCTGACTTTGAAATAATTCTCCATTTCAGAAATGGATTTTTATATTTTCTCTCTAATACAGAACCAAGTTCAAAAAATGGTCCTGCCCATAGCGCATGTCTAATCTCATGTTTTTCAAGTGGCGAACCAGTTGAATTTATCCTGACAAAAACTTCTTTTGCAGCCACATTACGGCCAAAAATATCAGATAAATCCCCTTCGTATTCAATTATAGGTATGGGATACTGCCAGAATTTATCAAGGATATCCTCATATTCTTTGTTGACTTTTTTTAAATGCAACTCATCAAAGTATAGGTAGTCTTCCTTACCCGTTTTTGGATTTTCAAATTCAACCCATAGCTTATCTTCATCTTTGAGGTTTATTTTTCCCATGAAACGAAGTATTGTTTCAAGACGTTGTTTACCGTCTAAAACATCGTATACATCTTTTGCTTTATCGCGGCGGAAATGCTTGTGGAAAATTAATGCAGGTATTGGAATTCCATTAAATAAGGATGAAAGCAACAACTTTCTTTGTTTTGGTTTCCATGCTGGTTTTCGCTGATAGGGAGGATCAAGTTCAATTTGTTTATTGACAAACATATCTCTAAGCTCAGCAATTGTTCTTGTATGACATTTCATAAATCAGCACTCCTCTATTTTAATACATAAAAATGTGGCATTAGTCACCAAGTTATTTTAAAGTATTTCATTTCACTTTGCCCACAATGAGCAGATAACTAAAAATAATCGAAATACTTTGTCTATGCTCTCCAATTGGCATATTTTGCGATGTGCTTCGATTATACATAATTTGGTCGGGGCAACTGGATTTGAACCAGAAACCTTACACCTTAGGCGGACGCTGTTAAGCGGCATATTTAGACAAAGTCGCAAACACACTGTTGTCCGCCGTTTGGATTTTATCTAATCTTCTTTTCAAAAAATCTATTAAATCCTTTCTTTTGTTTTTTTTGTTCAAAGAATTTATACTCTTCATGCTCCAACCTTTCTCGTAATAATTGCCTGATGGTATAGGAACGATTACCCATCCCTTTCCAATCCAACATTTCTACCATCCAATCTGGCAATAAGACTGAAATCCTCACTTGTTTTTCCCCCTTATTTCGTTTTGTCATAATCATTATTAACCTCCTCTTTCTCCAAAGCCCTCCAAAGCCCTAAATTTGCAAACCCTCTTTTAATTCTTTATCTCCTGTCCATAAGACACCATCTAATTCCAGAGTTAAGGCAATAAACACTGCAACGCAGAGAAGATGATGTTTGTGTAGATGATTACATTCTCTATTATATTATAGTCCTCGATAATAAAAATTTTAAAAATAATTTATCGTAAGAGGGATGCACTAATCCGACCTGCCTGAGCATGAAATGGCGACATGCCGTGGGCGGGCATGCCCCGAACCGTGTTTTTTTTCATATTATGCAATCAAATAGGTGTTGTCAATATAAAATCGTGGATTAGTACATCAGGTATGTAAAGAAGCGCTTCTTGTCCTCGCCCTGAATAAAAACCTTAAAGGCACCTCGGAAAAAGGAAACCTCTTGCGCAGGCAGTTGGCAAGGTATCGCTCATAATCGCTGTCAAATAGTGATGGGTCGTTAACAAACAGTGCAATTGTTGGTGGACGGACGGAGACCTGTGTGCCGTAGTATATCCTTGGCATCTTATGCTTTTTTCTTGTGGGACGATGTACCGTAATAGCACCCTCAAGGGCTTTGTTTAGTTCGGCAGTGGGAATACGGGTGTTTGCCTGTTTAAAGAGTTCCTGTGCCAGATTGATTGTACTAATAACATTCTGTCCATCCTGTGCACATACAAATGAAAGGGGAGCAAATGATAAACCCTGTAACTGGGCATGAATATAATCGGCAAATTTGCCTGTTTCAATACCTTCTGCAAGGTCCCATTTGTTTACAATAATAATGCAGGGCTTAAAATGTTCAACGATATAAGAACCTAACTTTTTATCCACCTCAGAAATCTTACTGGGCGCATCTAACATAAAGAGCACAACATCAGCCCTTCTAATAGACCTTTCTGCCCGCACCATACTGTAAAATTCTATTGAATCCTCAATCTGCTTCTTTTTCCGCACCCC
>JACQHT010000041.1 GCA_016198835.1 Planctomycetota bacterium
CCTCTAAAACTTGTCCTGAATTTATTTCAGGAAAGACAAGAATCCCTATTGCCACGAATTAAATATATAGCATAGGTAGTTTGGCTGGTCAATTATAAAAACTAAGTTGAAAAGTGAAATTTATTTGATAGAATGACCACAGGAGTTGTGAGTCGGAGAGTCAGCGAGTCGAGAGTCAGCGAGTCGAGAGACTCCCCGACTCTCTGACTTATTAAAAGGATAAGACATGAAAAAAAGACTTTTTAGCGGAATTCAGCCCAGCGGTGATGTCCATATTGGAAATTACCTCGGTGCAATTAAAAATTGGGTCAATTTAATAGATAATTATGACTGCATCTTCTGCATCGTGGACTATCATGCAATTACAGTAGATTACGACCCCGTAGATATGCAGAAAAGGATTACGAACGCTGTTGCGGTGAACGTCGCTGCTGGACTCAATCCCGAACGGTGCATAATATTTGTTCAATCACACGTCCCTGAACACACAGAACTTGCATGGATTCTTAATACTATAACCCCTATGGGACACCTTGAGCGGATGACTCAATTCAAGGAAAAAGCTCAACAACACGCAGCCAATATTAACGCAGGGTTATTTAACTATCCTGTGCTTCAATCGGCAGATATATTGCTTTACAAAGCTGAGGTGGTGCCAGTAGGGGCTGACCAGGTGCAGCACATTGAACTTGCTCGCGAGGTGGCAAGGAAATTTAATATGTGCTACGGCAACGTGTTCCCAGAACCGCACGTAATACTTTCCTCTGCACCAAGGATTATGGGTCTTGATGCCAAGACCAAGATGAGCAAGAGTCTTAACAACTATATTTCATTAGTCGAACCTCCGGAATCCATCTGGAAAAAACTCTCTGTGGCGGTAACGGATGAAAACAGAAAGAGGCGTATTGACCCGGGAAACCCTGAAATTTGCAACATCTTTGCCCTTCACAAGCACTTTTCAACCCAGGAGCAAATTGAATGGTCCGCCAAAGGATGCAGAACTGCAGGCATAGGCTGCCTCGAATGTAAAAAGGTGCTTTCAGATAATATCGTCAAAGAACTCACCCCCATCCGAGAGAAGGCTGAAAAACTGCTCAATGACAAGGATTACGTCCTTAACGTCCTCCAAACCGGCGCAAAGAAATGCCGTGAAATAGCCACACAAACCATGGCAGAAGTGCGGGCGAAATTAGGATTAAGGTAATAAAAGACGAGGGCTTTTTCAGAAACCAGCGAAAGCCCTATTGACAACGTTTTATATGTAATATATCATATATATGCTTGGAGGTAACTATGAAGAGGACAACTATATTTGCCGATGACGAACTTTTGATGGAATTAAAAGAACTTTCATTGGAAGAAAAAAAGAGTGTTGCGGAACTCGTTAGAAAGGCAATTACTGAGTTTCTTACACGAAAAAAACCGCATACGAAAAAAATATCCTTTATGGGCGCCGGGAGAAGCGGCAGGATGAATATTGCAGAGAAGCACGAGGAATTACTTTGGAAAAGACATTTAAAAAACAAATAGCCCTTGTAGATACTGGGATTGTTTATGCTATGTCTGACAAAGATGATTCATGGCATGAACGTGTGAAAAACTTTATAAAAAACAGCAATGATATACTCACGATTCCTTCAACTGTAGCGCCTGAAGTATGCTATCTTTTAAATTCCTATCTCGGCATCGAGGTTGAGCGCAAGTTTATAAATTCTCTTATACTTGGAGAACTAAAGGTTGAACATTTTAAGATGGAGGATCTGAAACGAATTAATGAACTGCTCAAAGCATATTCTGATGCCAATATAGGATTTGTAGATGCCTCTATTGTTGCTATTGCTGAACGTCTGAAGGTTGATAGAATACTCACCACTGATAGACGTCATTTTTCAATAATAAAACCATCTCATTGCCCTATCTTTACACTGTTACCCTGAAACGAGTTCGGGGCAGACTTTTGAAATATAAAGAATAGAAATAAGCTAATAAAGAACATTTAGAGGTTTGGGGACAATAAATAGGCAAATGATTCCAGGAAAATTATATCCGCCTCAGGCGGATGGAAAAGTGGAAATATAACCCTTTGTCTGTCTAAAGAGATTCTTGATGAATATGTCGAGGTACTACAAAGAATTTGTCTTCAAGATGAAATTGAGCTTAAGGAACTTCTCTCTCTTTTTGCCAAGGGTTTTAATACGCTCTTTACTACAAAGACACCAAAAATAAGGGCTGTCAAAGACGACCCCAATGATGATAAATTCATAGAATGTGCAGTGGCATTAAAAGCAGAAGTCATTATAACAGGGGATAAATCAATGAAAGCTATAAGGGAATATATGAGGATTAAGATATTAACACCTCAGCAGTTTTTGAAATATTGTGGAGTACAATAGGGGTAATTCATGAATTGCCCTTACAAAAATTATAGACGATAGCAATGTTACCTTTCTAAAGCAGATGTCAGTGGATTTTATTTCTTAAAATAAGACGCCCCCGTAGCTCAGTGAACAGAGCGCTGGCCTCCGGAGCCATAGGTCGCAGGTTTGAATCCTGCCGGGGGCGCATACCTTTTTCTTGAAAAAGTAAGAAAAAGCCAACATGAACCGCCATCCTCTGGTGGGTGTTTGTGGAGCGTTTGCGCTGGGAATATTGCTGGATTATTCCTTTAATATTCCCATTTCTTTTCTTCTTGTCCTTACATTCATATCATTGCTATCTTTCCCCATTTTATTTTATCTCGGCGCACCCCTTAGTTTTTGTGTTGTAAGTAGCTTCTTACTTATAGGCATGACCGGGGCATCTTATCACCACTACAGCTATTCCCATTATCCCATTAATCATATATCACGATTATTGACTGCAGAAAAAAAACCTGCTTATTTGCAGGGCATTGTTGTTAGCTCTCCCACTATTAAACAATTACCGCGCAGGGGTGTGGTTACCCCGCCCCAACAAACGATGCAACAATCATCTTTCTTGTTAAAGGCAGATATGATAAAAAACAAGGCTAAATGGGAGAGGGTTTCAGGAACCATTCGTGTAAGCTCGTACACAAATCCCCCTGAGGCGGACGCAATCAAATACGGTAATAAGATAGAATTACTTGGTACTATTTCTGCTCCATTGCCGCCGAACAATCCTGGACAATGGGACTACAGAAGATACCTTCAAAGGCAGCAGCCGAGTATTACAGCCTTAATGACGGTTACAAACCTCTCTAACATAAAAGTCCTGTCCAGAAACAATGGAAATGCCTTTTTTAGGTTTGTAAATTTTATTAAGGAGAGACTTGCGAAAATTATTAATAGGTGCTGCACCTCTGATAGTTCTTCAATTGTTATCGGTATGATTCTCGGGGATAGGCAAAATATATCTAACGATGTTATGGAGGCTTTTAAGAAGACAGGTACTATTCATTTCCTGGCAATCAGCGGTTTCAATGTTGGCATACTTGTTATTGCAGTGCATACCCTCCTGCGCATGTTGGGTATAAACAGAAGGATATCTGCCGGTGCAATGATTTTGTTTCTCATGTTATATGCAATCTTAACCGGAATGGTCCCATCAGCAGTCAGGGCATGCTTGATGGCATCCATTTATTTTGGCGCCATCCTGTTGAACAGGGGACGGGATTTGCCCAATAGCATAGCGGCTGCCGTACTAATTATTTTAATCAGAAACCCTTCCGAACTTTTCAGCATAGGACTTCAACTTTCCGTGCTCGGCGTACTTGGCATTGTTTATGTTTCAAACAGGATTGAAGGTTTTTTGTGGAAAGGCACACTTCTAATAGAGCGGCTCCAGGCGCCTGAAGAGAGGAGTAAATTGGGCTTCCTCTGGCGTTACATCAGGAAAAACTTATGTGTGTCACTTGGCGCTTGGCTTGCAGTAATGCCATTGATTGCTCATTATTTCCACATTTTAACACCATTTGTTGCGCTCCTGAATATTATCATATTTCCATTAATTTGTATTCTTGTTGTGGGTGGTTTAGTCATTTTAATTGTCGGTTCTATCCACCCCCTTCTTACCGTTCCATTTGCATATTTAATTCATTACTCAAACCTTATTCTGGAATGGCTCATCGAAACCCTCGCACGACCCGTGCACAGCACGGGTGTCCCTCAGTTAACATTCTTTTACACCCCCGGTCCGTCGTGGCTATGGATTTCTATATATTATGCCATGGGTATAACACTTATCTGGTACAAGGAGATGAGGCTTCGTCTTGCTTATGTGATTATCCTTATGCTTGTTTGCGGCAACGTATTCTTTTTCCTGAATCAAGTTCAGGACAGGTTCTGGAATGGCTTTGGACAGAGGAATAAAGATTTAAGGCTCACCTGTTTATCTGTAGGTCATGGAAGTGCAGTATTTATCGAGTTTCCTAACGGAAAGAATTTGCTTTTCGATGCTGGAAGCTACGCAAACTTTGACGTCGGGGAATCCATAATCGCCCCATTTCTCTGGGAAAGAGGGATAAAGAAGATTGACCTTGTAGTGCTTTCTCATGAACATACTGACCACACGAACGCACTTCCTTCGCTCCTGGAAAGATTCAGAATAGATGCCGTCTTGACGAACAAATTCTTCTTACAATCTTACTATAATAGCTTGTCCTCAAACAAAGCGACTGATGGGATTGCTTCGCCTTCGGCTCGCAATGACAGTATGCAGGAACAGAGACGGTTTAGTGTCATTGCGAGGAGCGTAAGCGACGAAGCAATCTCAAACGAAAGGAATGTACTTAAAGTGCTAAAAGATAAAGGTATTAAGCATTTTGTAGTATCTTTGGGGACGAGGATTAATGGGTTTGGCGAGGCAGAACTAATGGTGCTTGGTCCCCCTCAGAACAGTATCTTATCATCGAATGATAACTCATGCGTTTTACGAATTGGATACGCTGGCAGAACGTTGTTACTGCTGGCGGATGTAAAAGAGGCAGGAATTGCCTCACTGCTCTATAATTTTGATAATCTCAAAGCGGACATAATCCAGGTACCCCATCACGGCTTTTACATTGCAAACACTAATAAATTAGTCAAGAAGGTACAGCCGCACTATGCCTTTATTAATTCAGATACCAAAACCGTATCCGAAAAGACCTTAAACGAGTACCTTGAAAACGGCACGCAAGTCTTTCGGACAGACCATTCAGGCGCTATTACTGTTACTATTAACAGTCACGGAATTATTAACGTCTCAACATTCATTAAGCGCTAATCCAATTTTTCACTGATAATCTTGTAAGAAGCCTTCAGGGCTTCATCGAGCCTTTCGAGTAACTGTCCCCCCAATGTCTTTTATGGCCGCTTTTTCGGGTCCTGCCTGTTATCAAAGACAGAATGAATCACAATTTCATTCCCTTCTATTGTATAAAATACTGAGAAGGGAAATCTTCTGACAACGCATCGCCTGAAACTGGAATAAATTTTTTCATACATTTCCGGGAAACTTAGAATGCTCTTTAGCGATACCTCAACACAGTCAAGAAACTCAAAGCCAAGTCCTCTTCTCTGTTTTTCGTACCACGCAAACGCCAATTCAACATCATCTTTTGATCTATCGGTGTAACGTAGAATCATTTATATTTATTCCTTAATTCCTCATGTACACCTTCACAATCATGGAGTTTTAATTTTCCACCTTTATATTCACTGTATCTTTTATCTAACTCAGCTTTTTGCCATTCTGGCATTGGCAACTCAGCATTATGTTTAGCAATACCATCCCAAATATCCTCAACTAATATTAATTTCTCCGATAGATCCAACTTATCTATCTCTTTTACAATTTCATTCGGCCTCATTATGAACACCTCCTATTTAGATTTTAAGGAAAATTATGGGGGCAGGTTTTGAGATATCATTTTTTATTTTATCCCATCCTTTAATGCTTTGCTTGCTGTAGTATAATGAATCTTTACTATTCTTAACGGTCTGGATTGGCGAAGTCAGTTGGAATATCAAATATCAAACCTCAAATATCAAAAACACACTGCAAAAAATAAAAAATTAGTCCTTGGTTTTTGGTTTGTCATTTTGATTTTTGTTTTGGAGATAAAGCCTGCCGATTTCCCGAAGGGTTATCGACGCCAATCTGGTGTTATCTGCCGTTGCGGGCATTCTTGAAATAGATATTACCATTGCATTTCGCATTCTCTTTTTCTAAAAATACTATTTGTTTACTCTTGCTGTCCTTGTAGCTCCTCTGGTACCAGGCTCGCCAACAAACCGGCGTACCAGGACATGCGTAATCACAGTTTTTCCACTCGACGTTGAAACTGAATCATCCCATCCATCAGCAATGACATTTTTAGTACTGCCATAGAAACATTTCTTGTAGATTTCATAATCGACTTCGTGCTCTCCTTCTACATGTTTTTTCAGCGCACCGCCCTTGCCGCAATTGACTCCGCATATATTACACATGACCCCATGACCTTTACGCACAGCACCTTTTTTTCGTCTTGGCATAATTCCTCCTCCTCATCTATTTAATCCTTTTTCACGCCCACAATGAGCCGCCAACTCGTTCACATCCGAACCAAGTTCGAATATACCCCCCCTCTGTCCGACCTGCAATTAAGCCTTGCCTCCGTCTTCCCTTTTAATATTTAATCCGTCCAATGGGCTCTTTATTTTTCCTATACTTAGAGAGGCAATAGGCAATTGGTATTAAGTTCCCTATAGCCCATAGCCTTTAGTAGTAGTATCTCTTTTTCTTTTTGGCTATTCGTAATTCCTAAGATACTAATCCAATTTTTCACTGATAATTTTGTAAGAAGCCTTCAGGGCTTCGTCGAGCCTATCGGTTAGCTGTCCACCTGCCTGCGCTATATCAGGCTTGCCGCCACCCCCACCGCCGACTATCCTGGCAATATCCTTTGCAATGTTGCCCGCATGGAGTCCCCTTTTAATAAGGTCCTGACTCAGGCAAGTTATAAGAATGACCCTGCCATCCTCGGTAGTGCCCAGTACAATAGCAACGGAGCTTATTAATTTTCGCAAAGCATCTGCGGTATTGCGGAGGTCTTCCGCCTTCACGCCTTCAATTTTCTCCGTTATAATCTTTACCCCAGAAACTTCCTTCGCATTGGCGATAAGTGCGTCCGTTACCTTATCAATGTTTCCCTGTTTTAACTGCTGAATCTCCTTATTAAGTTTCTTTGCTTCGTCAAGTACATCTTCAATCCGTTGGACAAGTTGATTTTCTGGTGTCTTTAATACACTGCATAGTTCCCTGACAATATCCTCCCTTTCTCGAATCTTATCCACGGCGGCAGCACTTGTCAGGGCTTCAATACGTCGAATACCTGCCGCAATAGATGCCTCGCTTACAATCTTAAAGAATCCTATCTCACCTGTGTTTTTGACATGGGTACCGCCACAGAGTTCACGGCTGAAATCGCCTATACCAACTACCCGTACTGTTTCGCCGTATTTCTCGCCAAAAAGTGCAATTGCTCCAGAAGACTTTGCCTCATTGAGGGACATCTCCCGGGTCTCTACAGGGCTATTTAGCATTATCTTTTCGTTAACCACGTCTTCTATCCTTGTAAGTTCTTCCCTTGTAACGGCAGTGAAATGGTTAAAGTCAAAACGCAGCCTGTCGGGCAATACAAGAGAACCTGACTGCTCGGCATGCTGACCAATTACCTGTCTTAAAACATGATGAAGAAGATGAGTAGCTGAATGGCTTCGTCGGATAGCTGCCCTCTTAGGGGCATCAACCTTAGATACCACAGATTCACCCCTGCTCACCTTTCCTTTGATTACCTTACAGGTGTGCAAAATGAGGTTGTCCATTTTCCTTGTAGTGGTAACCTCTAAGTGACCATTCTGGGAGTCTATTCGCCCGCTATCCCCAATCTGGCCTCCGCCCTCGGCGTAAAATGGGGTTTGGTCAAGCATAATTGTTACCTCTTGTCCCTTTTCGGCAGTATCAACCAGATTGTCC
>JACQHT010000042.1 GCA_016198835.1 Planctomycetota bacterium
AGGATTATAAGCACGAGCGCTGCCCCAACGCCGTATGCAATCGCCGTGCCCCACGCCGCCCCGATGACGCCCATGCGTGGAAATCTCCAGATGCCAAATATCAAAAGCCAGTTAAAAAGCACATTTATACAGTTCATTATAAGGGTGATTAACATGGGCGTTCTTGTGTCGCCAGCGCCACGAAATGCGGCGCTTCCCGCAAGGATAATGAGCCTGCAAATAAGCATGGTCATTACAATCTTCAGATAGACAGTGCCGAGCGCTGCAATAGGCGGCTCCGCGCTCATGAGAAGCAGCACCTTCTGTGCATACAAAACCAGCGCAGGGCTAATTACAATCCCTATTAAGATTGCAAGAAACAGCGACTGAGCCGCAACCCTTTCGGCATCCTTCCTCTCCCCTGCCCCAATATGCCTTGCAACAAGGCTCAGTGTCCCTGCATTAAGGGAGGAGAAGATTATGGCAATAATAAAGTTCAGCGCCCCTGCTAAACCAACAGCAGCTATTGCCTCTGTGCCTAAGCGGCCCACCATGACAATATCAGCAATGAAGATTGTCATGTGCAGGACGTTTTCCCCTGCGGCAGGGAGGGCTAAGCGCGCAATATTGCGATTCAGGTTTTTTCTTGTCAATTCTATACCTCTGTCAAATTGCTTATTAACCATAATTGATAATAAATTCCGATTGACATACTTTTACTAACGCTGTAAAATTATAAAACACCCCCAATGATGAAAAGAAGGTAATAATATAAGGCTTATAATAGTAAAAAGCAAGTAATGTCATTGCGAGGTGAAACCGAAGTCGTGCCTGAGACAGTCGCCAGAGGGCGACCCTGTGGCTGCTCACAGACCCGCCTCAGGCGGGATTCGCCGTGGCGAACAATTTCTTGCTTTCTACAAAACAAATTAAATATGCACATAGGCATTGATATTATAGAGATTAAAAGGATTAAAGATTTCTTTTCGGCGCATAGTGGATTCTTGAAGAGAATTTACACAAAAAGTGAAATTGCTTATTGTCAACAGATGAAGAGGAACCAGTACCAGCATTTTGCCGCCAGATTTGCTACAAAAGAGGCTGTGTTTAAAGCCCTCGGGACGGGTTGGCGTGGTAAGATGAAATGGACGGATATTGAGGTGCTTAACGATGAGTTGGGCAAACCCTATCTTAATCTTTACGGGGCTGTAAAGGAAGCAGTAGAAAAGGAGAACGTCAAAGATATAGCTGTGTCTATGTCGCATTGCAAGGATTATGCTATCGCAGGGGTGCTTTTTGCGGCTGATGATTTTCTACAAAGGGGGAAATAGATGAAACGATTGGTTCTAATTAATCCCCATCCAAAGGGCAATGTTGGGGAAGAAAACGTATCCGTATTAAATCAGATGCCGGTAAATCTGGCTTATCTTGCAACAGTAACCCCAAAACATTGGCAAGTTGATATTATAGACGAAACGAGCGAATCAGCCCTCGACGAGAACGATGAACACCCAGCCCCTGCTGTTGCAGGGGCAGACCTTGTTGGCATCACATCCGTGAGCTATCAGGCGCACAGGGCATATAAGATTGCCGAGGCATGCCGCAAGAATGGGATACCAGTAATCATGGGTGGCGTCCATACGACAAGTTATCCCGAAGAGGCTGCTAAGCATGTTGACACAGTCATAATAAGGGAAGCTATTAAGATATGGGAAAGGATAATATCCGATTTTGAAAATAATTGCCTTCAGAAACAATACGATGGCGGATTAACTCCGCTTGAAACCTATAAGGATATTTTCCCTGACAGGCAATATCTGAAAAAGAAATACAAATACAGATACTCAGGCATTATCACCACCGCAGGATGCCCCTTCCATTGCGAGTTCTGCTCTGTTCCCCAATTCCAGGGGAAAAAATACAGGGAAAGGCCCATTGAGGATGTCCTTAATGAGTTAGAAAGCATAAAAGGGCAGTATCGAGGACTTGTGCTCACCGATGAAAATTTCTATGGCCACAGCAAGAAGTCTAATGAGCGGGTAAGGGAACTGTTCAAGGGCATGGTTGAGCGAGGTATTTATCAAAACTGGTTCGGCTTTACATCCCTTAATATTTTTAAAGATGACGAAACGCTTGACTACATGGTTAAGAGTGGATGCGTAGGTGTACTTATCGGCATCGAATCAATAAATGAGGACGCACTCAAGACCATGCACAAAAACGTTAACCTCAGAATTACCATTGAAAAATATCATGAAGCCATTGCCAACATAAGAAAACACGGCATTGCCGTCTGGGGTACATTCGTATTTGGCAACGATACAGACACAATTGAGACATTCGAATCGGTTGCAAAATTTGTGCTTGATACAAACATTGATGTAATGACATGCGGCATACTTTGCCCATTTATTAACACTGATTTATATAAGAGACTGACGAAGGAAGGCAGAATCTTCCGCAATAATTTCCCTGAAGACTGGATTTATTACACGTCCCACCACCTTACCTATATTTTGAAAAAAATGTCCATCCAGGAGCTTATTGACGGTCTTGAGCTTGTGTATGAAAAGCTTTACTCAACCGAGGCGCTTCGCAAGAGGTTTCAGAACTCAAAGGCCGTTTTGAATAACATGAACTCTGCACTTTTTGCCTTTCGGGTTAATCTCGACTGGCAAAACGTATTTAGCCATCTGATTGCAAATGTTAAGGAGTTGAGGGATTCCGGGGTCTATGACGCCGCATTAAAGCAGTATATCGAAAAAAATGCGTCCTGTTCGTTTGAGCAAAAAGTACCACTTAATTTTGCCGAGACAGGAAGCATAATGAGGTAGACAACGAGGTTTTACCTCGTTGATTCAA
>JACQHT010000031.1 GCA_016198835.1 Planctomycetota bacterium
CAACAGGGGAACGAGCGTATATTTCCCTGGCGAGGTTATACCTATGCTCCCTGAGCAGCTTTCTAACGAAATATGCAGCCTGAAAGAAGGTGTGGATAGGCTTACAAAGACCGCCTTTATGACATTTGATTCAAAAGGCGTGCTTGTTAAATATGAAATAAAACACTCTGTTATCAATGTTAAGAAAAGGCTAAATTACAATCAGGCTACTCGAATCTTGGAAGGTGATGAGGATGCCGAGAATAATGTAAAGGAACTTCTTAATGATGCCGCAGGGCTTGCCAATATTCTTTTTGAAAATAGGTTGAAGAGGGGCGCCCTTGAGCTCGATTTGCCAGAGGTTTCCGTTCACGTGGATAAAAATGGAAGGGTAACAGGCGTAAAGAGGTTTGAAAAGCGCATATCTCATCGTGTGATTGAGGAGTTCATGCTTTCGGCAAATGAGGTTGTAGCAAGATTTTTGCAGGAAAAAAAGATGCCCGGCATATTTCGTGTGCATCCCATGCCTGATGAAGATGAGATTTTAGACTTTGCAACGTTCATAAAAGGTATTGAGGGTGTGCAGATTGACCCCTTTAATACGAGGCAAGTTCAGCAACTTCTTAAAGATGTTAGAGGTAAGCCCGAAGCCTACGTAGTAAATCTGCTTCTCCTTAAATCCCTCAAGCAAGCGGTCTATTCAGCCACTCAAACCCCCCACTTTGCACTCGCATTGGAGCATTATACTCATTTTACATCCCCTATACGTCGCTATCCGGACCTTATAGTTCACAGGCTATTGGACCAGTATTTTTCAAAGGAACTTATTTCTGATTCTCTCAGGTCTTATTGGCAAAGTAATCTTCCTGAGTGGGCAATTCATTGTTCCTTCACCGAGCGAAGGGCTGATGATGCAGAGCGCGAAATCATAAAGCTTAAACTTCTCAGGTTTCTTGAGAATCGTACAGAGGATGTATTTGATGCTGTTATAGCTGGCGTTCAGGAATACGGGCTTTTTGTTCAGCTTAACGAGTATCTTGTGGAGGGGTTGATACACATACGCACACTTACAGATGACTTTTACAGCATGGACAGGAGGCGGCTGGCGCTTATTGGCTCAAGACGCCACAAGGTATTAAGGGTAGGTGATTGTATAAAAGTGAAGATTGACAAGATTGATATGCTAAAACGGGAAGTGGATTTTGTGAGGGTTAGTTGAAATAGGGGCATATTTTTTTGTTATTGACCGCATAGAAGAAGGTGGTATAATGAAGCTGAAATACGAAGCGCGAAACTCGAAATTTCTTTTCGGATTTCGGTTTTTATAATGAACTGGAGAGGTGGCTGAGCGGCTGAAAGCGATGGGTTGCTAACCCATTGAAGGGGAAAATCCTCTTCCCCGGGTTCGAATCCCGGCCTCTCCGCCAGATTTTATCAATTTGTATACAAAGCAATTACTCTAAAGGAGGTAAATCATCATGCCAAAATTTATATCCGAACATACGTTCCCACCCGGGGGTTTCACTCGTGAACAGGTAAACCAATTTGCTCAAGCATCACAGCAGGATCCAGTGGTACGGGGTTATCGGAGCTTCGTTAACCTTTCGGAAGGTAAAGCATTTTGCATACTTGAGGCTGCCAACAAAGAGGCTGTAGCTGCCTGGTTCCAGAAGATGGGTATGCCCTACGGCAGTATCACACAACTGGAGTTAGAAGGCGAACGCGGTGTGATTAAGAAAGCATAGGCGGGACATAATGAGGCGTTGGAAATATGTCAGCGCTTACCTTTTTTCAATAATGTAGGAGCGTTTTCCATTAAGATATATCATGAGAATGGAAACATCGGCAGGTGATATGCCAGAAATTCTTGACGCCTGTCCGAGGGAAAGGGGACGAATATGGTCGAGCTTTTGGCGTGCCTCTTTTCTAAGTTCTGGAATACTTGAGTAGTTAAGCCACGAGGGTAAGGTAAAGCCTTCCATCTTCTTGAACTTTTCTACCTGAGCCTGCTGCCGCTCTATATAGCCTTCATACTTTACCTCAATTTCAACCTGCTCCTGGACCGAAAGGGCGTGAAGATTACCCCCCCTTTTATCCCCCCCTTCTGAAGTGGGGGAATAGGAGGGGGTGTTTCCCATCATTTGTTTCAATCCAGCATCCAGTTCTAACAGGTTAGCAAAATTAATCTCAGGGCGGCGCAATAGCTTCTCGAGGGAACATTCTCCATAAGATTTCTTCCTGATATAATTTCTTACTTCAGCGATGGCTTTCTCCTTTTCCTCCAGTTGCTTCCATTGATTCTCTTTTATAAGACCGTGACAATAACCATATTTCATGAGTCTTCTGTCGGCATTATCCTGCCGCAGTAAGAGGCGGTATTCAGCCCTGGACGTAAACATCCTGTACGGCTCATTTGTGCCTCTTGTTACGAGGTCGTCAATTAAAACGCCAATATAAGCCTCCGAACGGTCGAGAACGAAGGGTTCTTCTCCACGAATCTTGAGAACGGCATTAATGCCTGCCATAATGCCCTGTGCCGCCGCTTCCTCATAGCCAGAAGTACCGTTTATTTGTCCAGCAAAAAAGAGGTTCTCAACAAGCTTTGTCTCAAGCGATGGCTTTATCTGTGTAGGTGGAACAAAGTCATACTCAATGGCATAACCATACCGCACGATTTCCGCCTTCTCTAAACCCTTGATTGAATTAACCATCGCCTCCTGCACATCCGGGGGCACACTGGTAGAGATGCCGTTACAATATACCTCTAAGGTATTAAGACCCTCCGGTTCAAGGAATATTTGATGCTGGTCTTTATCAGAAAATCGTACTATCTTATCCTCGATGGAAGGGCAATATCGTGGTCCGACTGCCTTAATCTGTCCCGTATAAAGCGGGGCACGGGCAAGATTTGCCCTGAGGATTTCGTGGGTCTTCTGGTTTGTGTAGGTAATGTAACACGGAACCTGAGGGCGAACTATCCTGTCCGTGGAGTAAGAAAAAGGCTGCGGGTCACGGTCACCGTATTGGGGTTCGAGGACATCATAGTTAATCGTTCGAGCATTGAGGCGTGGGGGGGTGCCTGTCTTCAAACGGCCGAGTTCAAAGTCAAGACTAATCAATGATGAAGAGAGGTTCTCGGCAGAAGGCTCTCCAGCCCTTCCACCGATTACCTTTGTATTGCCGCAGTGGATAAGTCCTTTTAGAAATGTCCCGGTGGTAAGGATTACTGCCTTTGTCTTGTAAGTGATACCGCTTTGAGCGATAACACCGATTACGCGATTATGTTCTACAAGGAGCGCATCAACGATTTCCTGGCGAAGGGAGAGGTTTTCTTGCCCCTCCAGACTTCTCTTCATTGTGAGTTGATAGAGTTTTTTATCTGCCTGGGCACGGGGAGAGCGGACGGCGGGACCCTTGCGGGTATTAAGCATACGAAACTGAATACCTGTTTGGTCGGTGACCTTTGCCATCTCGCCACCGAGGGCGTCAATTTCCCTGACAAGTTGTCCCTTCGCAAGGCCGCCAATTGCAGGGTTACAGGACATCTTGGCAGTCGTATCAGGGTCTATGGTCAGCAGTGCGGTTCGCATCCCCATGCGGGCGGATGCGAGGGCAGCCTCACATCCGGCATGCCCTCCACCAACCACTATAACGTCGAAATCAACATGCATTTCTTCTTACTTCGGGGGGGAATCCTCCTACCTTTCCTCTTTTATGAAGGAGGAGGGGGATTACTTTGCCGTATCAACAGACCGGACTTCTCTGATAACAGTAACGGTTACTTCACCTGGATATTCAAGTTCTTCTTCTATTTCCCTTGCAATATCGTAACTGATTTTGGCTGCAAGTTTGTCATTTATCTTTTCTGGGTCTACAATAACCCGTACTTCCCTGCCAGCCTGAATTGCATAGGCGCTTCTAACACCGCTAAAAGAAGTTGCAATGCTTTCGAGCCTTTCGAGACGCTTAACGTATTTCTCTAAGGTTTCACGCCTCGCCCCGGGTCGACTGGCTGAGATGGCGTCTGCCGCACTCACAAGCACAGCATAAACAGATTCGGCTGGTACCTCTTCATGGTGGGACGCGATTGCATTAACGACCTCGGACTTCTCTTCGTATCTTTTTGCAAGTTCCGCGCCTGCCGATGCATGTCCACCTTCCATCTCAGGACCTATTGCTTTGCCAATGTCATGCAAGAGACCGCATCTCTTTGCCAAGTGCGTATCGAGTTTTAGTTCCCCTGCGAGGATACCCATGAGATGGGCGACTTCTATGGAATGCGCAAGCTGATTCTGTCCGAAGCTGGTGCGGTACTTTAGCCTGCCTAATAACTTAATAATTTCCGGGTGCATATTGTGGAATCCAAATTCAAAGCACGCCTGCTTTCCGGTTTCCTGGATTATTTGCTCTAATTCTTTTTTGGTTTCTTCAGCTAACTCTTCAATGCGCGCCGGGTGTATTCTGCCGTCTAAAATCAATTTCTCCATTGTCATCCTGGCTATCTCTCGCCTGATGCTATCAAATCCTGAGAGTACGATAATGCCGGGTGTATCGTCAACAATAACATCTATGCCCGTAGCCTTTTCAAAGGCACGGATGTTTCTGCCTTCACGACCAATGATGCGTCCCTTCATTTCGTCATTGGGTAATTCAATGGTGCTTACGACATTCTCCACGATATGGTCAGCAGCACATCTTTGTATGGCAGTAGATATTAAGGCAGTTGCTGTCTGCTCAGCAGTCTCTTTGGCTTTTTGAGAGAACCTGGCTATTACTTCGGCACATTTCTCGTCCAGTTCCTTTTCGAGGCGGTTTAAAAGTAGTTTTTCGGCCTCGTCCCTGCTGAGATTAGATATCCTGAGTAGCGCTTCTTTTTCTTCCTCAAGGGTTCTTTCAAGTTGTGCACATTTCTCCTCAATTTCCTTCCCTTTAGCAGCCAAGCTTGACTGTTGAGCTTCTACAAATCTCTCCTTTTTAGTAAGGATTTCTAATTTTCTTTCGAGGTTGTCATCCTTTTTGCTTAATCGTCTTTCTAATTGTCGTAATTCTTGTCTGGTTTCCTGCGTTTCTCTTTCAAAAGCTTCCCTTCTTCTATAAAGTTCTTCCTTTATAGCAACGTCTGCTTCCTTCTTGATTCTTTCAGCCTCCCTTTTTGCATCCTCAACAAGTTTCAAGGAGGTTTTTTCTGCACTCCATCGCTTCCATTTAGTGGTAATTACACAAATGAAATACCCGATAAGGATACAAACAGGAGGGATTACATAAATTAAGATTGGGTAACTTAGAAGATTACTAATTGCCCTCACCCCCTTCTTTTATCCCATCCGCCTGAGGCGAACGGAATAATTTCTAAAAGTAATTCTTTGCATCATTAGCTCACGCTAAGCATAAAAAGGACGCTGAGCATGATAGGGGTGTAGAGTATATGTTGCTGGCAAGAGAAATGTAAATATCTGAAAATGTCTTTAAAAATGGGTTAAAAACAAGTGCTGGCACACAAGACCGAAGGTCTTGGGTAGGGTTGGTTTTATCAAAACCTGTTTTCTTTTCGAGAGTAAGATTTATTGAAGTTTTCACCCTTGATAATCCCCAAAAATTATCAATACCTTCCGTTTTAAGATATTTGAGTGATTTCGAGACGCAATAAAATCGGAATTCAGGGTTACGGTAGAAAGAGCCCACGACGGAACGTGGATTACAAATCTTTCTTTTATGTTAGTCTCTATCAATAGGTTTCGTTAAAAGCTTGTTTCCGAAACGTGCTTTTAACCCTTAAAAGACATTCCCATTAGCGCTTAGATATTTACAGCCACTGTCAATTAATTCTCTACACACCACAGTATATAAAAACTGGTACAATAAAAGTTGCGCAACTTTTCAGTTATGGGTCGTGGGTTATTTTCTTACATATCACCTACGTATTAAGACCCTTTTTGCTTTACCAATTGCCTTTAAACACATGTTTACTTATAATTTAGGCAAGGAAAAGATGTTACGCTTATGTACCAAGGAATTCCCAACGGTAAGCCTTCAGATTCTAATAATTAAACTTTTTTAATTTTATATGACGGCTTCTAAAATGTCAAGTGATAAATGCCCCGATGTGTTAGAAACATAAAAATGTCCTATTTTAGGG
>JACQHT010000048.1 GCA_016198835.1 Planctomycetota bacterium
AAAGCTTATTGAGAGAGGTATAATTAAATCTAATGAACGCGTGGTGGTAATTTCAACGGCACACGGGCTAAAATTCCCAGAGTTTAAGATCCGCTATCACGAAAACAGGCTTCCAGAAGTTACAGCCAGATATACCAACCTGCCCGTAGAACTCCCGCCAGATTATGAAGCAGTGAAGGGGGCAATCTTTAAACGTCTTGAGGGACAATTCCACTAAAAATTTTCATTGACAATCAACTTTTTTCTTGTAATTTATTGATGCGATTTCTTCAACCTCTTGCTGGTGTGACGGAGGACTCAGGATGCTTGAAACCTTATGGATTGGGCTCGGTGGAATTCTGGGTTCAATAGCAAGATTCTGGCTATCATGGTTTGTCCATCAATTTCTTGGGACGGATTTCCCATACGGAACACTCTTAGTAAATATTACTGGATGCTTTTACGCTGGATTTATAGGAACGATGGCTGAGGAGAGGTATCTATTTTCCTCTCATACCCGAATGTTCCTCCTCATAGGCGTGCTGGGCTCTTTTACAACATTCTCAAGCTTCGGATATGAAACGCTTGAATTATTCAAAGAGGGAAGTTTTTTGAGGGCATCTTTAAACGTTGGCGGTAATGTTTTCTTTTGTTTATCCAGTATTTGGTTAGGGAGTATTGCTTCAAGACTTCTATAGGGGGGATATTTGTGAAAATTCCCGAAGACGCTAAACTCCTGAGGATTTTTATAGGGGAGAGTGACCGCTGGGAGGGGAAACCGCTTTTTGAGGCTATTATACAAAAGGCAAGAAAAGATGGATTGGCAGGGGCAACCGTATTAAAAGGTTTTGAGGGGTTCGGCGCTCACAGCAGGATGCATACTGCAAAAATTTTGCGCCTCTCTGAAGACTTACCCATTGTCATTGAGATTGTTGACAGCGAAGAAAAGATTGAAGCATTTTTACCTGCACTCGACGAAATGGTTAAGGAGGGATTGGTAACTCTGGAAAAGGTGAGGGTGATAAAATACAGATGCGATTCAGAGCAGTAGGGGCAGGGTTCTCCTGCCCTTCGTAGCAGGGCGAGTAAACCTCGCCCCTACTTAATAAATGGAAAGGAGAGAAAGGTTTTATGAGTCCAATTTCAAAGAATTTTGTGCGTGCAAGTTTGGTTTATTTTTGTATTGCCGTTATTTTGGGGGTCTCTATGTTTTTTCATGGTCCTTTACGAGGTAGCCAGTTACCTTATATACATGGACACATAATGCTCCTCGGCTGGATGTCCATGATGATATACGGTGTAGGATACCACATATTGCCGAGATTTTCTGGTAACCCAGTTGCCTATCCATGGTTGAGCGTTGTACAATTCTATTTGGCAAATGTTAGTCTTGTAGGATTAATGGTTTCCTACGTGTTTATATCATCTACTACAGGAATCCCCACACAGTTTTTTGCAATATTGCAAGCAATTTCTATATTCATGTTTGTCGTTAATATATGGTGCAGTATAATTGCGCCGAAGGAAGCCTGACAGCCAGTAGATAGTAGAAAGTAGGCAGTAGACAGGGGAAAAGGAAAATATTTTTATTTCTCCTATCTACTGTCTACTGTTTACTATCTACTATTTTTAAGTGGTGGCTATGGCATATTGCTATGGCGAGGGCGTCTGCTGCATCAAACGGTTTGGGCAGTTCTGACAAATTTAGTATAATCTTGACCATTGCCTGAACCTGAGACTTGTGCGCATTGCCAGAACCAACGACAGCCTTCTTTACAACCGTAGCAGCATATTCTGACACCGGAAGGTTTGCAGAAGCGGCGCTGAGCAGTGCTATGCCTCTTCCCTCGCCAATCCTGAGGGCTGCCCTGACGTTTTTGCCGTAAAAGATTTCTTCTAAAGCAACGTGGTCTGGTCTATGTTTCTTAATAACGTTTGTTAGACCTTCGTAGATACTTTTAAGTCGCAGTGGGAATGTGTCCTTTGCGCTTGCTCTTATTATGCCATAATCTACGGCGTGCAGCCTTCCGCCAACGAGAGTATCAACAATGCCATAGCCGGCTATTTGCGTTCCTGTATCTATCCCAAGTATGCGCATGATATAGATATTAAAGTATCGGCAGGAAAAGTCAAGCCCCCACTTTAACCCTCCCCAGTGCGGGGGAGGAGAGGAGGGGGTTACACTTGTGATAGAATATGTCACCAAAAACAATTTAACATTTTTTGGTAAGTGTATCCCAATAAGAAAGGAGTATAGGATATGGCAAAAGGGCAGGTATTTGATGCAGCCATTCCCAGTCCAGTTGCAGTTGTGACCACAAAGACAAAGGACAGGGTGAATGGGTTAACTGTGGCGTGGTTGTCTCAGGTCTCGTACAATCCACCACTTATTATGGTCTCTATAGCCAAGAAGAATTTTTCATACCAATTAATAAATGAAAGTGGTATCTTTGCCGTAAATGTTTTAACAAAGGAACAAATTGGTACTGGAAAACACTTCGGTTCCTCTTCGGGCAGAGATACCGACAAGTTTAAAGGTATTTTTTATGACACAAAAAAGACCGGCTCGCCCATCTTAAAGGATGTATATTCTTATCTGGATTGCAAGGTTGTATCTACTCACGTTGCAGGAGACCACGTCC
>JACQHT010000049.1 GCA_016198835.1 Planctomycetota bacterium
ATATTTTGAGGACTGGGACTGGTGTATAAGAGCGCAAAAGCTTGGTTATAAAAGCGTATATGTGCCAGATGCGGTCATCTGGCACAAAGGTTCATCAACAATAGGTTATAAAAGCCCACTCTATTATTACTACATGACAAGGAATAGAATATTATTTGCCAGAAAACATCTCGGTTGGCTTACATTCCTATTTCTCTTTTTACCTTATTTTATAACTTACAGGTTGCTTTTACCAATATTAATGTTATTATTTAAAGGGGATATTAAGTCTATCATGGCAATAATTAAAGGTATGCGCAATGTCCCAAAACCTGCTTAAATATATTCGTCCAAACACACTTCCCACGCCATTTTGTCCTGGATGCGGTCACGGCATATTAATGGGAGCCATCCTCAGGGCAATAGACGAATCCAGTATCGAGATGAAGGATATGCTATTTGTTTCTGGCATTGGGTGCGCCGCATGGATTCCAAGCCCCCATTTTGCCGCCGACACCATGCACGTTACACATGGCAGACCAATCGCATTTGCCACAGGCGCAAAGTTATTCAACCCAAAACTCAAGGTGATGATAATAAGCGGCGATGGAGACCTTGCCTCAATAGGTGGTAATCACCTGATTCATGCCGCCAGAAGAAACGTGGAGTTAATCACTATCTGCGCCAATAACGAGATTTATGGCATGACTGGCGGCCAGGTCTCATCAACCACGCCATTAGCCTCCGTAACAAGCACAACACCTCAGGGAAATCTTGAACCGCCGTTTGACCTGTGTAAACTTGTAGAAGCGGCAGGGGCAAGCTTTGTAGCACGCTATTCCGTCATCCAGATTATGCCTCTTATTAAAGCAATAAAGAAGGCTCTCTCGCACCAAGGCTTTTCCTTTGTAGAGGCTTTGACATCCTGCCCTGTCCACTATGGAAGGCTTAATCAGCTTAAGTCCCCATTTGACCATCTTCAGTATCTAAAAGAAAGGTGCATTTCCATTGATAAGGCAAAGAAATTAACCAAGGATGAATTAAAAGATAAGGTATTAACAGGAATCTTTATTGATAAATGAGCATCTCGGGTGGCATGGACAAACTTGTTTGTCCGTGCTCTATCCCTTTTTAAAAGATGAATATATGTTTCAGCAAATCAGGATTGTTGGACTTGGAGGTCAGGGTATAGTGCTTCTTGGGCAAATCATCGGACAGGCAGGAATATACGATAAAAGATACGTTGCTCAATCCTCAGCATACGGACCTGAAACAAGAGGCTCGCTCTGCCGCGCAGAAGTAATAATAGCAGATTCACCAATTGATTATCCTTATGCAGTCAGAAGCGACATCCTGGTGGCAATGACGCAAAAGGGCTATGAAAACTTTGCCAATAGTGTTGAGAAATTAAACGGCAGCATTTTCTATGATACAAAATTAGTAAAGGTATTACCCCATGTAGGGGCATCCGCCTCAGGCGGACACTGCCCAAACACCAAATATTTTCCAGTTCCAGCAACGGAGTCAGCTATCAAGCACTTTGGTTCACCCACTACAGCAAATATACTCATGCTCGGCGCTGTGGTTGAGGCGACAAACATAATCTCAAAAAAATCCACACTTAAGGCAATTAAAGAGATAATCGCCCCAAAGGCAGTATCTACGAATTTAGAGGCATTTAATCTGGGCGTTGATTTAGGGGCAAAAGTTAGCTTATTGAATAATATATCTCAAAAGAACTAAATAAGGTGCTGGCAGTATGAAAGAAATTGAGAGAATCAAAAACGAAATCAGAAGAAATTTGCCTTTCCTTAGAGATAAGTATAAGGTCAAAGAGATAGGTATTTTTGGCTCATACGTCAAGGGAGAACAAAGAAAACGAAGTGATGTGGATATTTTGATAGATTTTTATGAAACCATTGACTTATTCACATTCGTGGAGCTTGAGGACTTTATAAGTAAGATACTTGGCATTAAAGTTGACCTTGTAATGAAGGACACACTTAAACCGCGCATTAAGGAAAGAATATTAAAGGAAGCTATCACTATATGAATAGGGATTATAGACTTTACCTCGATGATATTCTCGAAGCCATTAGCAAGATAGAAAAATATACAGAAGGTCTAAATATCGAAGATTTCATCCGAGACAATAAAACCGTTGACGCAGTTATACGGAACTTCGCAATTATTGGAGAGGCTGCTAAGCACATACCGCAGAGCTTAAGAAAGAAACATCCTGAGATTCCGTGGAAAATGATGGCAGGGATGCGTGATAAACTGATTCACGAATATTTTGGAGTTAAATATGATTTTGTATGGGACACAATAAGAAAGCGGCTTCCCGCGGTTAAACTCCTGATTGAAGCAGTTTTGAAACAAATAGATAAGGAAATAGGTAAAGAATGAATATAGAATATCACACGTATTATTACTTTTCTGGAAAAAGATGCGTACCAAAAGGTAAAGGAAAATGTATCGAAGATTGAGCGAAGCGAAACAAGGTTATCCAAATATAATTACCCCGCTTCCTGGTCCAAAGGCAAAATTATATCTTGAAAAAGACAGCAAATTTGTCTCCCCATCTTCCACAAAAGAGTATCCGTTAGTTGTCAAGACGGCAAGTGGTAATATGTTGGAGGACGTGGATGGCAACAAATTCCTGGATTTTACGGCTGGGGTTGCGGTGTGCTCCACGGGCCATTGTCATCCAGATGTAATAGAGGCAATTAAGCATCAAACAGAGCTACTTATTCACATGTCAGGTGCAGACTTTTATAATCCCCTGCAGATGGAGCTTGCCGAGAAGCTCTCAAAGATTTCACCAGGGAATGCTACTAAAAGAACCTTCTTTGGAAATTCAGGTGCCGAGGCGGTAGAGGCAGCCTTCAAACTTGCCCGATATCATACAAAGCGCCCCATGGTAATTGCCTTTTACAACGCCTTCCACGGAAGGACTATGGGCGCCCTTTCGCTTACGGGGAGCAAGCTAACCCAGAGAAAGGGGTTCTTCCCATTGATTCCCGGTGTGGTTCATGTCCCCTACGCTTACTGCTATCGCTGTCATTATGGGCTTACTAAAGAAAAATGCGGCATGTGGTGTACCGAATGGATTAAAGAGGAACTCTTTCAGACAGTAGTACCACCTGAAGAAGTAGCAGCTATCTTTGTTGAACCAGTCCAGGGAGAGGGCGGCTATATCGTCCCCCCAAAGGAATTTCATGAGCAACTTTATAAACTTACAAGAGAATTTGGAATCCTCTACGTTGCCGATGAAGTGCAGGCAGGAATGGGCAGGACAGGCAAGATGTTTGCCTGTGAGCATTTTGGAATCGTTCCAGATATTATTACATTGGCAAAGGGGATTGCATCTGGAATGCCAATATCTGCAACCGTAGCCTCTCAAAAAATAATGGACTGGGGTCCCGGCACACATGCCAGCACATTTGGTGGAAATCCTGTATCTATTGCGGCTGCGTTAAAAACAATCGAACTCCTCGAAAATGGTCTTATAGCTAATGCAGCCAGGATTGGCGCTTACATAATGAAGCAAATAAAAGCAATGGAAAAGGCTCATCGTCTAATCGGCGACGTTAGGGGATTGGGCTTGATGATAGGCATTGAGCTTGTTACGGACAAGAAAACAAAGGAAAGGGCTGTAATGGAAAGAAATGAACTCTTGCATAAGACGTTTAAGAAGGGGCTTCTCCTATTAGGATGCAGCCGTAACACCGTGCGTCTCTGCCCATCCCTCCTTACCACAACGGAAGAAGCCGATACCGCGCTCACAATATTTGAAGAATGTTTAGAGGAATTGGAAAAGGGATAAATTCCAAACCCCAATTATCAAATTCCAATCAATTACCAATTGTCAATTACCAAAGATTTGGAGATTGGGATTTTATTGGGATCTGGGATTTTGGATTTGGTCATTGGTTATTGCTTCCTTGTTAAACGTGCCCATTAACATCGTTACCCTGTTTAGGTGTAATGCAGCTTCTTCCTTTTTACCCATGTTCTGGCAAATATTAAACATGGCCTGGTGGACGAAGGGATTATATGGGTTTATCTGGCTGGCAAGTGCAAGGCTTTCCAGGGCTTTATCGTACTCTTTTTTCCTTTGATAAAGCTCTCCTAAAGTCACATAAGTTGTGGGGTAATCAGGGTAATACTGTCTTGTGGTAATGAGGATATTTTCAGCCTTTTCGTACTGGGTATTAAGTAAATAGGCAAGCGCTAACTTATTCAGGATTTGCGGACTAATAAGACCTGCAACCTGATACGCCTTCTCATACTCAACTATTGCAGCATCGGAGCGATTTTCTCTTCTGAGTATATCGCCGAGTTTTGCATGTTTTCTGGCATTGCCAGCCTCTATCTCAGAGACGTCTTCCACGTCGCTCTTTTCAGACTCGCTCTTTTTAAAATGGATTGGCATTAACTGTATTCCTGGTATTTTCTTCAGGTCACTTTTGCGCAGATATTCTTGCCATTCTTGCTCGAATTGGGCAAAGGGAATCTGAAGCACTGAGGCAACTGCGTTTTCTGCAGATTCTCCTTCAGCGATTATCTCAAAGATTTTTCGCAGCAGGTTGTATCCACCTTTTTTCAAAATATATTCTACAGCGCTTTGTACCTCTGCGAAGGCAAGCACAGTATCCTCATGTTTCTTCAATTTTGCAAGAGAAGGATGCATCTGTTCAAAGGTGATAAAATAATTATTCTCTATTGCCTCGGCAAGTAAACTTTCTGAGATGCTTGAGAAGCCCTCACCTTCCGCCCTCCTCCAGCGCGCCTCCTCATACTTTGCTACCCCTTCATGAAGCCAGATGGGCGTGCGGTTCCTGGTTTTCTTGCTAATAACGTAATGGACGTATTCATGGGCAAGCGTGTCAAGCCAGGCATAGCCGTGAAGCAGCACCCTCGGCGTGGTAATCATCAGGCGGTTAAACAGGCAGATTGCAACGGTTCCAGATGTGTCAATTTCTTCTTTTGTAAGTGTCGAAGCCTTGCAAAAACTGTCAACATCGGGGTATACCTCCACGATAATTTTGCTTTGGGGAAAGTGGTCGAGGTCTTTACCAATCTCCTCGTATGCTTTTTCAAGAACTGGCAGGGCATAGTCAACAAGTATCTCGTCCTTTTTCTGAATGTATCTAAAAATAAAATGAGTAGACGCCTTCTCTTGAAATTTGCTTGCTGTCTGGAAAACACTGTTAATGTGTTCAAAGAATTCTCTTGCATCAGGAATGAAGCACTTAGACTCGATAGCATCTTTTAAAAGGCGCAAGGATTCGGCATAATTGCCCTCAAAAAAGCGAACCTTGCCGGCAAAATACTGGACTGGAGCATTTATGTCTCCTTCATATCCTTTGTTCAGGAGTTCATCAGCGACCCTTGCTGCCTGCTCAACATCCAGCTCTGCCAAATATGCTTCACCACGGGAGAGTTCAGATAAAATATCAGGTGGAATACCAATGGCGGCTAATAACGAAACATGTGTCTGAGCTACCGGCTCAGAAAGACATGGATAACATAAAGAAAAGAAAATTATGGCAAATAATTTTATTATTTTTGGCATGAAGAACATTTAGGGAGAATTCTAATATTCATATAAATTATTCCACCAACCTCTTGTAATAATCCTTATTTAATTTCTTATATTCTTCTGGCAAGCCTTCTTTCATGGCATCAATAATATCCTGGCGAAATTCTTTTGGCGCTTTATACGATTCTTCTGAAGGTATTTCGACTTTCTCTATCGAGGTTCCCATCTGTCCCTCGTCCATCCTGCCACGAAAACCTAACATCGGGAAAGGCATACCCCCACCCATCATTCCTTTTTCCAATCTTTCCTTTGCATCCTGCAGGCCTTTCTTAGCTTCTGCCAACTGATACAGTGCCTCCCGTTCGCCGAGAAGGCCCTTAAGGATGTTTTGCTTATTAAGTTCATTTTTTGCTCCGCCCATGGAACTTGAGGCTTGATTAAGGTCATCGCCTGTCTGCTTGCCAACAACAGGACTATGTTTTAAAAGCTTGTCCAATTCCCCCCTGACGGAATCTGTTTCTTCTTGAATACCTCCCTGCCTTTTTGCAAGTTCATCAATAACGCCCTTTTCGCTATCGGTTAAACTTTTCTGAAGTCCCGTGTCATAAGTATCCATTAGAGACTCAAGGTCATTTACAATCTCTTGATTTAGGGTCTCTGAAGATGCCATTTTATCAATAACATCCTCTTCAGGATACTCCTGCACTTCATCCGAGGGCAAGCCCTTTTCTGTTGATTCCTTTTCAGGCTTTGTCCTTTTCATGCCTCTTTGCATATTGGCATTCCAGTCTTTTAACGTATTTAGTATTTCCTTAGCCAGATTCAAAGATTCCTTAATATCCGAGCC
>JACQHT010000035.1 GCA_016198835.1 Planctomycetota bacterium
TAATCCAGATATTGCAGAGATACACAATGACCTCGGAGTAGTCCTCGCAAAAGAAGGAAGATTTGAACATGCAATTCAATCATTCAAGAGAGCAATAGAAATTAATCCTAACTATTCACGAGCCAGCAACAACCTGATGCTTACTTATAAGAAATTACATGAAAACTCTTTAGCAACCCCCATTACTGAACAATCCTGCTTACTTTATTGAAAAAAGTAAGCCACTTTAGCAGCAAAATTACACGTCACAAAATTTATTAAAAAGCCCTTTATTTTTTTCACTACCTGCCGATAATCCTCATAACGGTAATAAAATTACTCCAAAAGCCATTAGTACCGAAATCAAAAACTCGTCTGTAAGGAACGGAAAGGAGGTTTTACTATGATATGAAAAAAGGCTGTCACAATAAACATCCCCCATTTTAAAATTGTGAGGGGAAGAAAAATCTTTTGTATCAGTTTTTTAACTTAAATCGTAAGTAACACCTTTTTAAGAACACCTTCACAAGGATTGAAGGTAAAATTCAAGGAGGAAACATAGCATGTCTTTAGGAAGAATAAACACAAACATTGCCGCATTAAGGGCATATTTTAACTTAACAAACACGACCGATGTATTAGCCAATCACCAGCAGAGAATCACTACGGGCGCTCGAATATCATCTGCTGCAGATGACCCGGCAGGGTTTGTAATGTCTAAAACAATGAGTACCCGTACAGAAAATCTGGGTACCGTTCAAAAGAGCATAGGCCAGGCAAGGGATATGCTTGCTGTAGTCGAAGGCGGTCTAAACTCCATAGTAGATTTGCTCAGGGAGATGAAGGATAAAGCCCTTGAAGCTGCGGATGGTAGCGTAGGTACGACTGAAAGGGTAAGTCTTGGCAATGCTATCAAAGCCCTTGGCGACAGTATTAGTGATATTGCCACCAATACAGAATTCAACAACGTTAGCTTGCTTGACGGTACATATTCCACTACAGGAACAGGTCTCTTGACATTCAGGACTGGCGTAGGCGTTAACGACATTACAACCGTTGGATTCTCCACCTTTGGCGGCTTAACGGCAGAAGGTAATTTCACGCTCTCGTCTCTTGGACTATCCAGCCTCGTTAGCACTGGAATATCTACTATAAGTGAGGCGTCAAGTATAGTCTCCGCAGTAAACAACGCTATTACTTACGTCAACAATGCTATCACTGAAATAGGAGCCAAGAACAAGGGTTTGAAGGCAAGGAGCGATGCAATTTCAATCGAGCGGACGAACACAGAATCAGCTCTAAGCAGGATAAAGGATGCTGATACACTGTTCGAGGCGATGGAGACCAATAAGCTGCAAATCAGGTCACAGGCAACCGTAGCTATGTTAGCGCAGGCTAACGTAATGCCTCAAATGGTGCTTTCACTTCTTGGTAGATAGTCCGTCTGAGGTAGATGAATTGTTTGGTTGGGGGCCCGAAAGGTCCCCCAACCTTTCTTTAAATTGAACAAAAAGGTGACTAAGGGAGATGAAGTAAAATGGTTCAAAAACGTGTGTCAGATAAATATCTTCGTTCACAGGTAGAATCGGCTACGCCGGGCATGTTAGTTGTGATGCTGTATGATGGCGCTATCAAGTTTCTTAACACTTACAAGCGTAAGGTGGAATCAAATGCATTCGCTGACGCATTTAACCTCAAGATGAAGGCTCAAAACATCATTTACGAACTATCTGCGTCCTTGGACATGGAGGCAGGAGATGTAGCACACAACCTTTACAGGGTGTATGACTACATGATGGATAAATTAATAAGCGTTGATGTGCTTGCTAAAGAAGTTGCTACCGTAGATGAAGTCATAGGCTTGTTGACAGAATTGAGAGACGCATGGAAAGATATTGTTGAAAAGCCTGTTGCTGAATCACTCTCTTTGGCAACAAGCCATGTATATGCTTAGCAACTGATATATGAGGTCGAAGTATGAGTACAGTCGGAAACCCCGTAAATGTAATTCCAGAATCTGGTCCTTTACAAAAAGGGATTAATAATAATTACCCTTTGTCTAAAGAAATCGAAAAAATACCCGCTAAGAAAACGAACGGAGGAAATAAAACATCTGAGAAGGCTGCTTCTGAACCAGAAACAAAAGTAAAAGACAATAAGACTAACCTCGGTTTTGTTTACGATGGAGAGGTTAAAAAAGCAATCTTGCGGGTTGTAGATGAAGAAACCAAGAAGGTCATCTTTCAGGTGCCGCCTGAAGAAATGATTGCCAGGATGAAGGAAGATTTAAAAAAAGAAAACGACGTTGTGCCTCCAGGAATTATAGTTGATAAAAAGGTGTAAAATTTATTTTTTTGCCTGTAAATATGCATTAAAGGCTGAACTCACCTTTTCTGCAAGTTGATTCACAGATAATTTTGTTGTATCTACCCCGTAATCTGCAGCCTTTTTATAAAAGGGCTTACGTTGCTCAAGCAAATACTTTATCTCCTCAGATTGCTTCAAATTTGTCAGGTATGGTCGTTGCGCTTGCCCTTCTGTGTCTTCTGAAAGCCGTTTATGGATTGTTTCTATATCTGCCTCAAGGAGTACAACAAAACCATTTCTTTTCATATTCTTAACATTTTCATCTTTAAGCACCGCGCCTCCACCCATTGCAATCACTACATTATCTAAAAGACTCAATTCTTCTATAATCTTAGATTCAATCTGCCTGAATCTCTCCTCCCCACCTTCAGAAAAGATTTCCTTTATCGTCTTGCCAACTTTCTGCTCTAAATAATCATCGGCATCTATAAACTTTCGTTTCATGTAACGGGCAATAGTTTTACCCGTGCAACTTTTGCCAGTACCCCTGAACCCTATTAATACAATATTCACACCAGATTCCGTCTCTCATTAACCGGTAGTCAACGAACTTAAAGTTCGTTGTCTACCAACTTGCTATAAGCAACCTTAGCCATAAGTTCTTTAGACGCTTTTTGACCTGTCCAGAGTTCAAACTGTGCAGCAGCTTGATTAATAAACATAGTCAGCCCATTAACCGTAATACAACCACATTTCTTGGCTTCAAGAAGTAGTCGGGTCTCCAACGGATTATAGACTATATCAAAAACTACCATACCAGGTTTCAAAACATCAATGGGTACGGGCATTTCATTTACATTCGGGTGCATCCCAACAGAGGTTGTATTCACTAATGTATCTATTTTTAGATTACCCAGTTCCTGCATCTTGCAATATTTACATCCTATGTCCTTCCCCAATATCTCAGCCTTTTCGTAAGTACGGTTTGTTATTATCACATTAGCCTCTTCTTTGTGTAAGCCAAAAACAATTGCCCTGGATGCGCCACCTGCCCCCACTACAAGAACCGTTTTCCCCTTCAGGGAGAAATCCCCCTCACCTCTCCTCTTCCCTCTGGGGAGAGGGATAGGGTGAGGGGACATGGCTTCTTTCAAAGCTACTATTGCAGCAGTACAGTCAGTATTATACCCCCCAAATTTCCCATTTCGATTAACCACTGTATTAACGGCGCCGATACGTCTGGCTAATGGGTCAACCTCATCGAGCAGTTCCATAATGCTTTGCTTATGCGGAATCGTTACGCTGCACCCTTGAATATCTATTTTCTTCAACCCTCTAAATGTTGTAATAACATTTTCCGTCTTAAAAGGGATGTAAACACAATTCAGCCCCTTTTCTGCAAATGCTGCATTGTGAATAGCAGGGCTAATACTATGGGCGACGGGGTTTCCAATAAGCCCATAAATTTTTGTTTCTGCGTTCGTTTTCTTGAAACGATAAAGGTTAAGGAGTTCATGTATTGTTATTTGCCCCGGCGCAGATTCTTTCCCCTTCTCCAGTGAGGCAAATGTCATATATGAGCCAAACTTCTGGGCAAGTACCCTGCTCATCAAACCGACTTCTCCCATACAAAGGGCTATAGTAGGAATGCCTGCACCCTTCAGCAATTGAAATACCCTGATATTGTCAGTTATATCATTTGCAAATACTGCCAGCTTTGCTATATGTGCGCCTGTTCTGCAAAGCTCCTCGTGTATATCGTCTAAATTCGGGGGTGTTTCGAGAAAATTGTGATATGAAACTATTAACTTACAACCATAACAATTAAAGTCCAAGATATTTTGTGCACTATCATGTTCTATATCAATGTAGTCCGCACCAGATTCTATAGCGTTTTTGAGCAATTGTATTCTGTTAGTTTCATCTCCAGAAAACTTTCCTCCTTCACGCTTTGGACGATTGGTAACGATAACGGGCTTTCTTTTATGCTTCAGCAGTTTATTAATATCTGGATTTGTAATATAATCTAAACGCAATTCTATAACATCGGCGTATTCTGAAGCAGCAGTCATATCCTCAATCGCCGTTTCATTTGTGGCTGCAGTAATAGGAATACAAATTAAGCACTTATTGTTCTGGTGTTCCGGCACCTTCTTTACCCGTAAAAAGCAAGTCCAGTGAACTTGCCTTTTACACCTTGTTTCTTTCGAGTTTGTGGGCTATCTTATTTATTGCGCTCAGATACGCCTTTGCACTCGCCTCAATAATGTCACAGCATGCCGCTCTACCCCTTGCCGTCTTGTCCTCTACCTTGACCTCGAGACTTACCTCACCAACGGCATCCTTGCCACCGGTAACTGCCCTGATGTTGTAATCCAGAAGTTTACCAGACATACCGGTAATACGGTCAATAGCCTTACAAATTGCATCTACAGGACCATCCCCCGTTGCGACATCCTCACCAACTCTATCCTTACCAACCTTCACTCTGACCCTTGCCGTCGGCGTTGTATTGGTTCCCGACGTTATCGAATAAGCATCCAAATCGAATATATGAGATACTTCCGATTTTTCATCAAGAATAAGCGCCTCAACATCCTCATCGTAGACCTCTTTTTTCTTATCAGCTAATACCTTGAATTGTTCAAAGACTCGGTCTAATTCATTTTCAGAAAGGTTATAACCCAAATCCTTTGCCCTTGCCATAAGTGCATGGCGTCCAGAAAGTTTGCCGAGGACTATCTTTGTCTTTGAAAGTCCGATTTCTTCTGGCTTCATAATCTCGTAAGTCGTTCTTTCTTTCAGAACGCCATCCTGATGCACTCCTGAACCATGTGCAAAGGCATTCTCGCCGACAATGGCTTTATTCTTCTGTGGATGCAGACCGGTAAGGCTGCTAACTAATCTGCTTGTAGAGATTATCTCCTTTGTACTAATGCGGGTAGTATAGTTGAAATAATCCTTTCTTGTTTTGAGCGCCATAACAATTTCTTCAAGGGAGGCATTCCCTGCCCTCTCCCCTATTCCATTTACAGTACACTCAACCTGCCCAGCTCCTGCCTTTATTGCGGCAAGGGAATTAGCAACTGCAAGCCCAAGGTCATTATGACAATGAACGCTAATCACGGCTTCATCAATATTTTTCACATCCCGCTTTAGTCCACCTATTAATGCAGCATATTGCTCAGGAA
>JACQHT010000005.1 GCA_016198835.1 Planctomycetota bacterium
GTCTGTGACTCCATAGCCATTTTTATGGCATTATCCACACGCTCGCCTGTTATTCGAAGACCCTTAGCTATTTTGCGAAGGGTCTTTTTCAGATATTCTTCTCCCCATTCGAGATGAACGACCGGCTGTAAGACCTCAAACTTCCTGTTATCGAGTTCCACACCGCTTCGAATCAAATATGGAAGTCCCTGCACGTATGGGCATGTATATGAATGGCTCAGTCTGGGGCTGGCATGGGTCATATTTACCACGCTCGGGAGAAAGAGATAATCAACGTCTTTATCAAGCATGTCCACAACGTGGCCATGAGCTACCTTGATGGGAAAGCAGGTCTCAGCCGCTACGTGCTCAGAACCAGCATGTACTATATCGCTGTTTGTGTCGTGTGAGATTACCACCTCAAAGCCGAGTTCTGTAAAGAATGCCTTCCACATAGGAAAGATTTCGTGAAAAGTGCCAATCTGCGGTATGCCTATCTTTTTACCATTAGGCTTATCTGGCTTGTTCTTCTCGTAGGAGTTAAGCAAAGCATCCTTACGTTCCCTGAAAAGTCTCGGCAATCCCTTTCCTTTCTTAAAATCCTTCTCATCGTCGTACTTGCCACAGCGACTGCCGTAATGCAGTGGCGCTTCAGAAGTAAACGTTACCTTTCGTATCTCGCATATATTTGAACAATCCTTGCAGACAAACGAGGAGAGTTCGTATTTTCTTTCCCTGAGGTCGAAGCCCTTGAATTTTGACTTCTCCCAGCCTGCATGGCCGTTGGATGAAGACGGGTTGCTCTTCGGCAGTGAGCTCAGGATCGAACTGCGCTCCTCCATTGCAATTATAGCACACCCAATAGCCCCCATTATGTCGTGGTGAGGCGGGACGATTATCTTCTTTCCAGTCGTCTTTTCAAATGCAGCCTTAACGCCACGATTACCAGCAACTCCACCTTGGAAGAATATTGTATTGCCAATGCTTCTGTCCTCAACCACACGATTAATATAGTTCAAGACTATTGAATAGCTTAACCCTGCGATAAGGTCATCCTTTGTTACGCCCTTCTGCTTGTTGTGATTGAGGTCCGATTCCATAAATACGGTGCATCGTTCACCGAGATGCGATGGGCAGCATGAGCTCAATGCCCGATTGCCAAAGTCCTCTTTTATGCTTATATTTAGTTTCTCAGCCTGTTCTTCCAGGAATGAACCAGTGCCTGCTGCACAGACCTTGTTCATGGTAAAATCAATAACGGCGCCGTTTTCGAGCCTTATGTACTTGGAGTCCTGACCGCCAATTTCAAAAATTGTATCAACGTTTTTATCATAAGCCGCTGCAGCCGTTGCATGGGCAGTAATTTCGTTTTTTACTATATCTGTGCCGATAAAGCTTCCTGTGAGGTATCTGCCTGAACCTGTTGTGCCAGCGCCGCAGACGGTTACCTTATCGCCAACTTCGAGTCCTACTTCAAAAAGTCCGCGTTTTACGGCTTCAAGCGGTCTCCCAGCGGTCATCAAATATCTTCTTGCAAGTACATTTTTGTTTTTGTCTATAACTACTACATTGGTACTAATAGAGCCTACATCAACGCCAACATAAGCCTCAACCTTTTCACCGTTTAGGGGAACGCATTTATCAACTATGACGTAGTTATCTGCCTTTAATCGTTCCAGGCCGCTGTATTCTGTTTTACGGTCTTTAAGGTATGCTTCTATTTCCTTGAGCCCCCTGAAGGGGAATTCACCGCCTTTTTCCATGAGGGTGAACGCTGCGCCAATGGCGCCCATTGTGGTGAAATTTTTAGGAGTGATTAGTTCGCCGGGCTGTAATTCAAGTACATCCTCAAATGCCTTAATCATGCCCTTGTTTGCCGCTACGCCGCCCTGAAAGCATATTGGCTTTGTAAATACCTTTCCTTTGCCGATATTGCTTTTGTAATTACGTGCCATTGCATAGCAAAGTCCAGCAACAATATCAAAGTCAGGCGTCCCTTCCTGCTGAAGGTGAATCATATCGGTTTTTGCAAACACGCTGCATCGGCCGGCAATACGTGGCGGGTTCTTGGATTTCAGGGCAAGTTCTCCGAACTCGTTTTCGATGGCAATTCCGAGTCGTGATGCCTGCTGGTCGAGGAACGAGCCTGTGCCTGCGGCGCACATGGTGTTCATGGCGAAATCGGCAACCCTCATCTGCTTCGTCGTTTCGTCATATTCGAGAAGCATGAGCTTTGAATCTTCCCCGCCAATCTCTATTATTGTGCGCACATGTGGGTAAAGGGTTATCGTTGCCTTGCTCTGAGCAACAACCTCATTAACAAAGCATGCGCCTAATATTTCAGAAAGAAGCTTACCGCCAGAGCCTGTTACAGCTATGCCGTCAATGTCATTTAGGGGTACTCGGCTGGCAATATCTTTTAAGACATTAAGGGTAACCTCAACCGGCTGCCCAAGAGACCTTACATAATGTTCTTCTAAAACTTCTTTTTTAGTATTAACAACTACAGCCTTAACACTTACAGAGCCAATATCAAGTCCAATAAACTTTTGTTCCGCCTCAGGCGGATTAGATTCGCTTCGCTCACTACAAGTTTGTGAAAATGCAGCCATTCCTTAATATCTCCTTTTTTTACCTTTTAATAAACCAACTATGAACGCTTTAATGTTCGAAGTATGCTGGATGGGTAATCCTTCCAGTAATGGCGGATGCAGCGGCTACGGCGGGACTGCAGAGATAAATTTCGCTTTTCGGATGACCCATTCTGCCGACAAAGTTTCGGTTGGTAGTAGACAGGGCACGTTCGCCCTCGGCAAGTATGCCCATGTGCCCCCCAAGGCATGGGCCGCAGGTGGGTGTAGAAACTGCCGCCTCGGCGGCAATAAATATCTCTACCAACCCCTCCTTTACGGCTTGACGATATACTGCTTGTGTTGCTGGAATAATAATAAGCCTCACGTACGGGTGTACTTTCTTGCCTTTGAGTATGCCCGCTGCAATCCTTAAATCAGAAATTCTGCCGTTTGTGCATGAGCCAATAACCACCTGGTCTATCGTTATGTGGGATAACTCCTCGGCAGGTTTTGTATTTTCAGGAAGACTCGGCATGGCGACCTGAGGGGAAATCTTACTTGCATCGTACTCATAAACAGCGCTGTAGTTTCCACCTGAGGACGTTCGGCTGAGCTCAGTCGAAGCCGCAGACTCAAAAGTGCCGTTTCCAGAGTAAAATTTATACGGTCTTTGAGCACGACCTTTTACATATTCTTCGGTGCACTTATCAGGCGCTATGATTCCACTTTTTGCCCCGGCCTCGATTGCCATGTTGCACATTGCCATACGTCCATCCATATCGAGCGCAGAGATGGCGGAACCACTAAATTCCATCGCCTTATAGAGTGCGCCGTCAACCCCTATATCGCCAATGGTATAGAGGATTAAATCCTTACCAGTGGTCCATTTGTCAGGGATATTATAGTATATAAACTTAATGGTCTCTGGCACCTTTAGCCAGACCTTGCCGGTGGCAAAACAGGCGGCGAGGTCTGTGCTACCCACCCCAGCTGAAAACGCACCGAGAGCGCCATAGGTGCATGTGTGCGAATCGGCACCGATTACCAGGTCACCCGGCACCACTATCCCTTGCTCAGGTAAAAGGGCATGTTCAATACCCATCCTTCCCACTTCAAAGTAATATTTAAGGTTGTGTTTTCTTGCAAACTCCCGAACGATTCTGGCCTGCCCGGCAGATTTTATATCCTTATTCGGGGTAAAGTGGTCAGGGACAAGAACAATCTTTTCTCTATCAAAGACCTTCTTTAATCCTGCCTTTTCAAATTCTTCAATAGCAATAGGCGCTGTTACATCGTTTCCGAGGCAGATATCTACATCCGCATAGACATATTGCCCGGCATGCACCTCCTCCACGCCAGTCGTGCCAGAGGCAGATTCGCCTTGGCGAACATGTGCGGCTATAATCTTTTCAGAAATGGTCATACTTAAAAAATGTAGAGGCACGTTTTATAGTGCCCAATAAATTAGGATTTGCTCCACCTGAGGCAGATTTGATAAATCAAACCCTTACAGATGTCAGTTGATAGCTAATTTTCAAAAAATCGGGTCTTATGTCTGCCCTTGATAAACAAAGGGTTTTGTAAGTATTTGCTATGACATTCACTGCATAAATCAAAGCGAAACGTTTTGTATTCTGCATCTTCAAATTCATCCATGTCCTCATCCCCTGAAACAAGTTCGGGGTCATCATCTATGTCTTCAGGCTCATCTAATTCATCTTCAAACACATCTCCATCAAAATCATCTTCGTCATAGACACCATAGACCTCAATTTTTACAACATATCTAACGTCTTTGTCGGCATGCAGTGGCTTTCCACATATATCACAACTGTAATGAATCATTAAAGACCCTCCCTCATGAGTTATGAGTTTGGAGTTACGAGTTCCGAGTTTAAGGAATTAATTTTTTAACTCTCGACTCTCAACTCTTGACTCTCAACTAATTTTCTGAGCCTTCTCACCCTCTCTTCTATAGGGGGATGTGTGCTGAAGAGACTTGCAAAGCCCTCTACGCTTATTGGTTTAACTATGAAAAGATGCGCAGTTGCCTGGTTTGCAACCATTGGATGATAGCGTGAGGCATCCTGTAACTTTAAAAGCGCATTAGCCAACCCCAGTGGTGTTCCGGCAACCGTTGCGCCACGCCTGTCAGCCGCATATTCCCTCGAGCGGGAAATAGCCATCTGAATCAGCAAGGCAGCCAACGGTGCAATAATCGCCATTAACAGAAATGCTATAGGGTTGCTACCCCTATGGCCTTCTTCATCACTGCCATACCCACCCCCAAAAAATGCAGACCATTGCGCAATCCTTGACATCATCATTATTGCGCCTGCAATCACTGCAACTATTGTAGCAGTCAAGATGTCACGATTCTTAACATGAGCAAGTTCATGTCCTAATACGCCCTTTAGTTCTTCGCGTGTCAGGAGGTTCGTAATTCCTTGCGTTACCGCAACCGCAGCATGGCTTGGGTTTCTACCCGTAGCAAAGGCATTTGCAGCACTGGATGGCACTATATAAACCTTCGGCATCGGAAGACCAGCACGGCTTGTCAGCTCCTCAACAATCGAATACAAAGAAGGTGCTTCCGCACGTGAGACCTCCTTTGCATTATACATTCTTAGCACAATCTTGTCGCTGTACCAATATGTAACAAAGTTCATTACCAGGACAAACAAGAAGGCGAAGACCATGCCTCTGGCTCCGCCTACATAACTACCAACCCATACTAAAAGAAGGCTTAAGAGGACGAGCAAAAGAAAGGTTTTAAAATAATTCATCACAACTCCAGTTTAAGGTAACCTTGTATACTTTTTGATAATTAATTATATGCAATTTTAAACCGTTTTGTCAAGGGTATAATGGAGGATAGCACAAAAACCTTACTACTTTAAAATCGTAGCATCATCCGCTTACCCAAAAGGTGGTGAGTCTGCTGTTATTTTGGGTGGAATTAGAAAGATATTGACTTTCTGTAAGGAACAATATAAAACATAAGAAGCTGGCAAGAGACAAAGCAGAAGCGGAAAGCACGGGGCGTGGCTCAGTTTGGCTAGAGCGCGGCGTTCGGGACGCCGAGGTCGCTGGTTCGAATCCAGTCGCCCCGACCAACCTTGTGCATAAACGAAGTAATTCGGTTATTTTAAGTTAGGCGCAATTCCAGGTATGAAATGTTTGAGAAGAAAAGGAGATGATTAAAATGAAAAGAATCTCCATAGATGTAGATAAAAAACCCATAGAAGACCTTATCCCTGATTTGGAATCTGGGAAATATCTATTACCCTCATTCCAAAGGCAATATATATGGGGTGAAGATGATATAAAATATTTAATTGACTCCATCATAAATAACTATCCAATAGGAACTGTGATTCTTTGGAAACCTTCCAATACTTCAGCCTCCCAAATAGATCCTTTTTCGAGACCTTTATTGGACCTCAACGAAAGGAAACATAGTGAGATATTTTATGTGATAGATGGTCAACAGAGACTCACATCTTTATTGCTTTTATTTAATAACTGGAAGATTTCGAGAGGAAAAGAAATAAAATGCGAAATCCCGATATCATATAATCCAACGAATAAAAAATTCTATAAAAGTAAAACCCAAGGAAAAGACTTATCCGAACTCATTAAGGCTTTTTGGTTAAAAGATATGGATGTTTTAATTGAGTTAAAAAACAATACCCCTAAAAACTATTTTGAGGATATGAAAGAAAAAA
>JACQHT010000036.1 GCA_016198835.1 Planctomycetota bacterium
ACGGTAACCTTCATGTCGCATTCTCCTATTAATGTTTATTTATGAGTGATTTTACTTGACAAAGACAGCATACTTTGGCATATAATCACCTATTAACATACGAAGAAGAGGTAACTTCTTCTTAGGGGGATAGAAATTTGCGGAAAGGGGGTAATGGAGCATGATAATCGGTGTCGTAAATAATAAGGGTGGTGTGGGAAAAACAACGACAAGTATAAATTTGTCAAGTTGTCTGGCTATAAATAAAAAGCACGTGTTATTAGTAGACATAGACCCTCAGGCCCAATCAACCCATGGGCTTGGGATAGCAATCAATGGCCATCATCTCTCGCTTAAGGACGTCCTTCTGGCAAAGACGGAGCAACTCTACACCCTATTTAGTCAGAAGAATATAAAGGACATTATTGTTTCATCACAAAGAGAGGGTTTGGACGTTGCCCCTGCAGATGCAAAACTAACACAGGTTATAGAGAAACTTTATCGTTCATATTGGTTTTTCAGGGAAACAATCCTGGCTAAATGTCTTGAGCCTGTTAAACCAGAGTATGATTACATAGTGATTGATTGTCCACCGGGGCTCGGCGTACTGTCGTTAAACGCAATCAAAGCCAGCGACTTTATTTTAATTCCGTGCGAAATGTCTATGGCTTCAATAGAAGGGGTTACAACACTCCTTGAGGCCGTTTCTACCATGAAGGGAAACGGCTTCACCAATTATAAGATTGTATTAACGTTGGTCAACCCACAGTGCTCAATCACCAACCGCCATGTTATGGAACTACTTCTGCCGTTTAAGGAAAAGATACTTAAAACACAGATTGTGCGTAACGAACACATCAATCAAGCTCAGATGGAAAGAAAGGATATTTTCACCTTTGCGCCGGACTCAAAAGGCGCCGAAGGCTACTCACAACTTACCAGAGAGTTACTTCATTTATGGCACATTGGCGAAAGAAAGGGTTCTAATTAAGAGAAATTATATAAAGTTATCAAAAAACAATACAAACTTACCTTTTTTTGAAAAAACCTAAATAGAAAATTAAAAGGAATATTATTACGAGTCGAAGGCGTGGTAGACAACGAGGTTTTACCTCGTTGATGTTGTTTGCCTTCGCAAATCTTCGACCCAACGAACCTATAGTTCGTTGTCTACCACAGCATGACACCTTGTGTCAATTTTAATTTTCCATTTAGATATTTATTGGTTTCTAAATATACCACACCTGTCAACTTTTTCAAGGCATTTCTGGTGTTATGCATCAAGTAACGGTTGTCCTTCGCTCCTTTGTCAGGATTTCTTTAAATATTTTTCTTGCTATTGTCGTATGGATGTCATTCTCGGCAAGCAGAATGCCCGATGGAGGAATGCCGCCTTCTTTGCTGGTATAACCAAGCCTCTTTGCAAGTTTATCGAGGTCCTCCTGCGAATCTGGCAGTCTGTCGTATGATATACCGTGAACAATGCGCAGACGGCTTTCTACCTTTCTTAAGAATTCGTACGCTGCTATTAAGTGGAGATAATGTCGGGCTTCCAGCAGGTTTCGATTGTATAATCTATGCAGCGCCTCGAGGGTATTTGTAGTTCGAATGTCGGGGCGGTTTCTTCCGTATTTTAATTGTAAAAGCTGGACGGTGAATTCAATATCCACGATGCCTCCCAGACCGCGCTTAATATCTTTCCCAACGGCAGCCTGCTCCAGCCTTTCCCGCATTTCTTCTATTTCATCAGCCATGTTGCGTGACCACTCACGGTCATAAACGCAGTTTTCGATAAGTTGAGATAGTTCTTTACCAAACCATTCGTCACCGGTTATCCATCGTGCCTTTGTCAATGCCTGGCGTTCCCAGAGTTGGGCTTCCGTACCGCCATAATATCTTTTAAAATTCTCAAGCGAGGTAACTAAGATGCCGCTTTCACCGGTTGGCCTGAGCCTGGGGTCTATTTTGTAAAGCGTACCCCATTCAGTCATTTCCCCGAGCAGCTTCATTAACCTTTGTGATAGTTCAGCAAAGTACAATTGGTTTGCTGAACGTGCAGGTGCATCCCCATCGTCTTTATACACAAAGATTACGTCAAGGTCCGAACTGTAATTTATTTCCCTTCCACCAAGTTTTCCAAGGGCGACAATGGCGAACTTTGGCAAGGTGCCTCCCCACCTCCCCTCCCCCTCTGAGGGGGAAGGAAGGGTAGGGGCACGTTCGCCGCGTTCCATCTCTTTCTGACATACTGAAAATACGTTTATAAGTATTGCTTCGGCAAGTCCTGAGAGTTCCTCCATAGTTGTTTGAATAGTCGTTTTCCCCACAATGTCTCTTACCCCGATGCGCAGCAGTTCCTGGTTTTTATATTCGTGCAGCGTACGTATCTTGTTAGAACTGGTCTTAAGCAGCGAGCCAAGCTCACCTATCATCTGTTTGGTATCCTTATGTTCACCGATAACCAGGGAATCAATAAGCTGGTCTAACATGCCGGGGCTCTTTATGAGGATATTCGATAAGAACTGGCTCCAGGCGCAGAGGTCAACGAATATCTCCAATGCTTGAGGATTTTCAGAAAGCATCTGGAAGAATACCGCCTTTGCGCCAACAGAGGCAGTGCATCTTTCAAGGTTGTTCAGCGCCATATCAGGGTCGGGAGCGCTGGAAACCTTGCGGAGCAGTAAAGGCGCAATATTTGCAAGGCATTCTCTTGTACGCGGAGATGGTGGAAAGGGAGTGGATTCAACAACAAGAAGGTCTATGTTACGGTGCGCCTTGCGCACATCCTTGAAATTGTATTTTCGCAAGGCATTTTCTATTTCTTCATCTCGGTGTTCTGGGTCAAGGATAAGGTCTACTTCGGCGCTTGATACGCTTGCTTCCTCGCCAAAGATGTTATGAAACCTCTTTTCGAGGATGCTTCTTGCTGCCCGCGTGTGTTTATTATATTCATCCCGAAACTTTTGCAGTGCGGAGCTTCCTTCTGTATCCACAAAGCCGAGCCTCAGTGCCAGCTTTCTTTGCTCTTCATCACTTTCAGAAAATTTGTGTACCTGAAGTTCGTGCATGGTCTGAAGGCGATGCTCAACCTTGCGCATGAATATGTAGCTTTCCTCAAGGATGTTTCGTTCCGCAGGTTCAATACATTTTGCCTCCTCAAGAAGCCTCAGGGCATGGAGCGTATTGTAATGCCGTATCCTCGGGTATTGTCCACCGTAGAATAGCTGTAGAAACTGCACGGTAAATTCGACATCCCTTATGCCCCCATAGCCAGATTTGACTTCTACATACGTCTCCCCTCTTCTGTCAACAACCTTTTCAATCCGTCTTTTAAGACGCTTTATATCATTTATCTCAGATACCGTGAGAAATTTTCTATAAACGAATGGGGCAACCGTGTTGGTGAAAACTTCCCCTAAATAAACGTTTCCAGCAACTGGACGAGCCTTTATTAATGCCTGCCTTTCCCATGTTTCACCATAACTTAAGTAATGATTTTCGTAACTCGTGATGGAACGTGCCAGTGGACCCGCTTCCCCTTCGGGACGTAACCGTGTATCAACACGAAAAACATGCCCTTCCTCTGTATTCATGTTAAGAATCTTTACAACGAGTTCGGCAAGTTTGTTGTAGAATTGGTGCATGTCCGCCTTAGGCGGATTTGTTTCTTCGGCGCCTTCCGGCGAATGTACAAATGTGATGTCAATGTCTGAGCTGTAGTTTAGCTCCGCGCCGCCAAGTTTACCGAGTGCGACTATGCAAAAACCTAATAAATCCACGTTCTTTTCCGCCAATCCATATTTCTCTCTTATTTCTTCGTATGCTATTTTAAGCGCAGCCTCTATTTCCACATCAGCAAGGTCCGATATGCTTCTGGTGATTGTTTCAAGGTCTTCGTTCATAATGAGGTCAAGATAGCCGATACGAAGCAGTTCTTTTCTTTTGAATCTACGAAGGGCATTAATCTTTCTATCGAATGTATGGAGCATGTCCAGGTTATTGAATAATTCCTCTGCAAGAGCGTCTTTTGGTCGGAGCTTTTCTTCGTGGCTTGAATTTCTTAGCCAGTCAAAATATTCTGGATTGCGAATTAGAATATCTGAAAAGTACTGGCTGAAGCTGAATAACTGTACTGCGATTGGGATTGATGCAGGGTCCTCTTCAAGAAATGAATACAAGGCTATTTTACTGTGCGATGCCATGGCGAATCGCTCAAAGTTGTTTAGACCCATATCAGGGTCAGGGGAGTGAGACAGGGCTTCAATAAGGAATGGTAGAATTCTAACAAAAGCCTCTCGCACAGGAGCCTCATGTCCTGCCATTAAGCGTATATTTTTCTGCGCCAATCTTACATTCTGAAAGCCATATCCTCTCAGGACGGATGTGGCAACATCGTCACTCAGATTGGACGCAAATAATAGGTCCTTTAAATCAGACGAATTCATAGAAATTAGACCCTCATGGGTGAATATGGTCTTGTATCGGTATTATTTACCAACAGTGCCTTCTATTAATATATCGTTGCCGAATCTCGATATTAAAATATCCTCAAGGCGAAGCGAGTCCGTTATCCTCTCGACGCCAACGCCCAAAACAGGCGTCTTTGCCCCTGCGCCGCCAACGACGTGCGGGGCAATAAAGACCATTACCCTATCTACCAGTTTTTTATCAAAGAATGTTCCTAACAGCGTGCCGCCGCCCTCTATTAGCACGTTAGTAAAATTCATCATTCCCAGTGCTTGAATGAGTGATAATATATCAACCCCTTCATGGCTACTCTTTAATTCAATTATCTTGCATCCAGCGGATTCCAGTTTCCTTATACGTTCTGACGGTGCCGCTGAAGTTGTTGCAACAAAGACATCCGCATCCTTCATAGTTTGTACCAATCGAGAATGGAGAGGCAATTCTGCCCTTCCGTCCACAACAATCCTTTTAGGGTTTCTTCCGCCTTTTATTCGGCAGGTTAGGAGCGGGTCGTCTCTTATAACGGTTCTAATTCCTACCACAACTGCATCAACTATCGCCCTTTTTTTGTGGACATATTGTCGGGATTCTTCCGAAGATATCCACCTTGAATCACCTGTGCGGGTAGCAATCTTTCCATCCAATGTCATTGCCCATTTTGCAATAACGTAGGGCGTCCTGGTCGTTATAAGCTTAAAGAACGGCGCATTAAGCTTTTTGGCTGATTCTTCCAGAACTCCTTCTGTAACCTCTATGCCTGCATCCCTCAGCAGTTTGATGCCCTTTCCATTGTTTACTGGATTTGGGTCTGTGGTTGCAACTACAACCCTCTTGATACAGGAGGACTTTATTGCATCTACGCATGGAGGGGTCTTCCCAAAATGGGTGCACGGCTCAAGGGTCACATAAAGGGTTGCGTCCTTGCACCTATCTCCGGCGGCTTTAATGGCGTTAACCTCCGCATGCGGACCCCCAAAATATTCATGATAACCCCGGCTTAGAATCTCACCGTTATTTACAATTACGGCTCCAACCACTGGATTGGGTTCTACACGCCCTCGCCCTTCTTCGGCTAAATCAAGGGCAATCCTCATAAAATTTTCATCTACCATAATTATAATCAAAAACGCAAAAGACGAATCATTAATAACTGAATTACACCAATAAGAAACCCAATAATCGCCCCGATAATTTTGACGTATCTTAGCTCTCTTGCCGAGATGCTTAAAACGATTTCCTCTATTCTGGACATCTCGTATGCCTCGAGCTTGGAAACGACTGCTTCCTTTAAATCGAGTTTATTCTCCAACTCTAATGTCAGCCCTTCAGCAAGTTCTGGTATAAATCGCATGATTTCGTCTGTGATTTTTTCTTTAAATTTTACAATAGCGCCGTACGGCAGAAAAGATGTCAAAAGAGGACTGGTGAATGTCAAACGTCTTTCTATAAAATTGTCCACCGCATCCTTTATTGCAGCCTTGAACGATTCAAGATGCTTTCCATCCGTTAAAATTTCTTTTATATCATTATGAAACTCAAACTCCTTTTGCACAGTGTGTCCAATAGCGTGTGCAAGCTCTGTTCTTCTTTTTGGAAAGACTCCCTGTATCTTGAAGCCAAATATTTTTATCGGATTTCTGGGCCTGAAGAGCATCCTTAGCGCTATGCGATTAGCCATCCAACCGATTATTGCCCCTATTATAGGTAGCGAAAACAATTTGTAATCCATTTTACCGCAATGCCTTTAACCTTCCCAACTCTTCAAAGAAGGATGGAAAGGTCTTTGAAACACAGCCCGGGTCTTTAATCTTTATGCCACCGGTTCTGAGCCCTATAAGGGAAAAGCTCATTGCCATTCGGTGGTCGCCGTAGGTTTCAATTATACCAGGTTTAGGCTCTGAACGCTCAATCTCAAAGCCATCCTCAAATTCTTTTACCGTTACCCCAAGCTTTTGCATCTCTGTTACCACGCCGGAGATGCGGTCTGTCTCTTTAATACGCAGTGTTCTTACATTTCTTACTCTGGTTTTACCATCTGCAAATACAGCCACGGCAGCCAGCGTTTGTGCAATATCGGGGGTATCCTTAAGGTCAACATCAATCCCGCGTAGTTCTCCTCCTTGAATCTCTATCCAGTGGTCGTCACTGCTTACAATGCATCCCATTTGTTCAAGAATATCTGCAATACGAACGTCGCCCTGTAATGAATCTTTATTAAGCCCTTCAACCCGCACCCTTCCACCAGCTATAGCCGCAGCAGCGAGAAAATAGGAAGCGCTTGAGGCATCGGCTTCGACCTCATACTCTATAGCCTTGTATTTCTGATTAGCACTAATAAGGAACTCCTTATAGAGCATGTTTTCAACCTCGACGCCAAATTGGTTCATAAGATTTATTGTCATATCTATGTACGGTTTTGAAACAAGGTCTCCAATTACGGTTAATTGAGTGCTCGTTCTCGAATAAGGAGCGGTTAAAAGGATTGCGCTGAAGTATTGACTGCTTAAATTCCCCTTCATCTTTGTGCGCCCACCGACAAGTACCTTTGGTTTGATTAATACAGGTGGGCATCCATTATTATACTTTGACGATACGTCTGCTCCCAGCCGATTGAGACAATCTATTAAATCTTGAACAGGCCTATTTCGCATTCGTTCCACACCGTCAATCTCATAGGTGCCTTTGGCGAGCGTAAGGAGCGCCGTCAGGAAGCGCATAGCCGTCCCTGCATTTCCCACAAAGAGTTTTGCCTCCTTGACGGGAAAGTGACCGCCGAGACCATGAACAACAAACGCATTTTCCTTCAGGTGTTCTTCGATGGAAATGCCCAGTTTGTTAAGGGCTGTAGCCATGTATTGAGTATCATCGCTAAAGAGTGCATTTTTAATGGTAGATTTCCCATCGGCAAGCGCCGCCGCAATGAGCGCACGATTTGTATAGCTCTTAGAACCGGGGACCCTCACCACGGCATCGAGCTCTCTAACGGGTTTAATTTCTATTGTAGACTCCACATTCACTGGATTAATTCCTTGTAAAAACCAACCGTGCTTTCAGAGGTGCCCTGACAGAGGTAAATGCCTAAGTGTTCGTATCCGCCAATTTCCTGGGTGTAAGGCAGAACCTCAATATACATGCCGCCTAT
>JACQHT010000006.1 GCA_016198835.1 Planctomycetota bacterium
CCACAGGAACCTGTTTCTGAGGAAACAGTTAGCCAGAAGCCTCTTACACCTGCGGAGGAAATGCCGAGTAAGCCAGAGATTACGCCTGTAAGTCCCACAAAAACAGAAGAGTTGGAAGCAAGTTCTTCGGACTTGATTTCAACGAGTCCTCCATTATTCCAAATAGAATTGGAGAAGGACATTGTGCTTGAAAATGACGAACTCAAAACGCTCTGGACCAACCAGGGCGCTGCGCTCATCTCTGCAAAATTAAAAAGATTCAAAGACCAGGATGGTAAAGAGGTATTAGAGCTATTGAAATCCGAAGAAAATGGCCCTTATCATTTAACCATTGGTATACCTGACTGGAAATACCCCATCGAAAATCTCAGATATACAGTCAAAGAGAAAACTTCAAACAAAATTGTCTTTGAGGCAATGATGGAAAATGGCTTAAAAATTACAAAGAGCGTTGCACTACAGCCTGGCAAATATCATATAGATATTGACGTAATTTTGGAAAATACCAGCGATTCCAATATTAATACCAGATACACCTTTACGGCTGCAACAGGAATCCTTCGGGAGGGCGACCCTAAATATGATATAGCCACCGTTACAAGGATTGATGTCGGACGCGGGGGTGTGAACAGAAAGTACCCAGCAGACCTTGAAACACCTTATAGGAATGAGTCAAAAGGGATTTCCTGGGCAGGCGTTAATAACAAATATTTTGCCGCAGTATTAAAACCCGATACAAGTGAACTTGTAGATGCCGCAGTATCACAGATGGTCACCAAGCTCGAACCTTCCGATATGTTAAACCTGACTGTTAAACTGGAAACAACTAAAATAGAGATTCTCCCCCACGGAGCTGAAAGACATGCTTATATCTATTATATAGGACCTAAACAAGAGGAAGTTCTTTCCCAATATGGAAATCTGGTTTTCCTTATAGATTACGGTTGGACAAGCGCAATATGCAAGTATTTGATAAAAATACTGAATTTCTTTTATGGCATTACGCACAATTACGGCGTATCCATACTAATGTTAACCTTGCTGGTCAAGTCGCTTCTTTTCCCCCTTACAAAGAAAAGTCAGGTGTCCATGTACAGGATGCAGAAACTTCAGCCAGAGATTGGTAAGTTAAGGGAAAAACATAAGGGTGATAAACAAAAGATGGGGCAGGAACAGATGGCATTGTTTAAAAAGCATGGCGTTAATCCCATGGGAGGATGCCTGCCAATGGTTTTTCAACTGCCTGTATTCTTTGCCCTCTTTCGCACACTTCAACTCTCCTTTGAGATGAGGCAAGCATCTTTTATCTTCTGGATTAATGACCTTTCCAGGCCTGATACCTTAACCCATTTGCCTTTTTCGCTGCCCGTAATAGGCAACATGCTTAACATACTTCCAATAATTATGACGATTGCATCATTTATACAAACACGTATGACGCCAAAATCTCCTGACCCTCAACAGCAAGCCCAACAAAAAATGATGGCATTTATGCCAATCATCTTTGCCTTTATACTTTACAATATGCCCTCTGGCCTTACGCTCTATTGGACAACAAGTACATTACTCAGTATAGGCGAGCAGTTTCTTATCCGAAGGATTGTTAAAAAGCGGTACGGCATCGTTTCCGTACAGAGTGTGCCGAGCAAACTACCAAAAGTAAAATAACGTAGCTAAAAATCTATTGGCTTTATAGCCCCGCAACCAGACGTCTGGGTACAGGGGGTTTTAAGCGGTTGCATTTTTCATGTATCAGGATTCACAGGACACCATTGTAGCACTTTCCACTCCATCAGGAAGTTCCCTTTGCGCAATTATCAGGATAAGCGGCACTGATGCCCTCTTTTGCGCAGAACGTCTCTTTATTCCAACCGCAGGGTGGCATGGACAAACTCGTTTGTCCGTGCTTAACGGAGAAACTCAGCGCTCTGCAATTCGCAATATGCAACCCAGGACATACCTGTTCTTTAAAGGCAATGTACATTTGCCTCATGAACAAATCGAGATTCCTTCAACCCTTTACATAATGAAAGCCCCCTATTCTTACACCAAAGAGGACGTTGTCGAAATACACACCTTCGGCTCACCACCAATACTTGATATGATTGTTGAGGCTCTAATCTCTTTAAAGCAGACTTCAAAGAGCTGTATTCGTCTCGCACAGCCGGGTGAGTTTACAAAAAGGGCATTTCTCCACGGGCGCATTGACCTTACGCAGGCTGAGGCAGTAATGGGCTTAATACGCTCACGTACCGATGCAGATTTAAGGGCTGCCCTCTCACATCTAAAAGGGAACACATCCAAAAAGGTAAAGGAGATTCAGCTCGACCTGATAGAATGTTGCGCCGAGATTGAAGCATCCATAGATTTTTCAGACCAGGATATAGAGTTTGCCCCTGTTAGTGAAATAACCGAAAGATTAAATATAATTTATGAGAAACTGAATGGCTTTTTAAACCACAATGCCACCACATCCGTTGTGCACTCGGATGGCGTTAAGACTGTTTTATGCGGGCGCCCCAATGCGGGCAAATCAAGTCTCTTTAACGCCTTGCTTGGAAGACGACAAGCCATCGTGACCCCCATACCAGGCACCACGAGGGATGTCCTGGAGGGTGTATTAGAGTTGGGGAACGTCCATTTCCGACTCCTCGATACTGCAGGCATTCTGCAATTCGAACTCCGAACTCTGAACTCCGAACTCCGAACTCCACAATCCCTTGCCATAGCAAAGGCATATAACTCATTGCAAATGGGTCAACTCATCCTTTTTGTCCTTGACGGCAGTAAAGCGGTAGAAGATGAAGATATCGAACTCTTCAATTCCTTCCCTTCCTTGCAAAAAATTATTGTAATAAATAAGTGCGATATTGTAGGGGCGTATTGCAATACGCCCTTACCGGAGGATTTCAAAGGGCATCCTATTGTAAAGACCTCCACAGTTACAGGTAAAGGGCTCGGTGATTTGAAAAATGCCATGGTTAGAACTATTCACGATGGCAGAATAGACCAATCAGCATCTGCTGTAACCCTGAATGCCCGACATAAGGCTGCTTTTAAACGTACTCTTGAACTAATTGAATGCGCTAAGGAAGCGGCAGCACAGGCACGA
>JACQHT010000047.1 GCA_016198835.1 Planctomycetota bacterium
AGTAAAAGGGACTCTTTTCTGTGTGCATTTCACACCCCAACTACAGACACGGACAACACACCCCTTAATCCCCTCTTGATAGAGGGGAAAATGTGCTTGTGTGTTCTCCCCTCTAAAAAGTGGAACACCCGCCTCGGGAGGGAGGGGGAGGGGGTTGTCCATGCCACCCTGTTACATTTAAATTCCCATATTATCTACGATGCAGCATAACTCTTTAACCGCTTCGGCAGATTTTCTTAATGCAGTTAATTCGTCAGGAGTAAGCTTAAACTCTACGATTTCTTTCACGCCATTTGCGCCGAGTTTTACAGGTACACCTACAAAGGTATCTCTGACCCCGTATTGACCCTGACAAAGGGCTGTACAGGGTAAAATCTTCTTTTTATCGAGGAGGATGGCTTCTGCCATTTCGCAAACGGCAGCCGCTGGGGCATAAAATGCGCTTCCAGTCTTCAACAACCCTACAATCTCTGCGCCCCCATCCTTTGTCCTCTGGACAATGCTATTTAACCTTTCCCTGGATATGACTTCCGTAATAGGAATGCCCGCAACGGTTGTATGGCTGAGGAGCGGTACCATTGTATCTCCGTGACTGCCTACCACGCATGTATGAATATTCTCTACGGATACATTTAATTCCTGTGAAAGAAACATCCTGAATCTAACCGTATCAAGTACGCCTGCCATACCCATTACCTTTTCTTTTGAGAACCGGCTTGTTTTATAAGCAAGATAGGTCATGACATCTAATGGATTAGAAACGACTATTATGATTGCATTTGGTGATTCCTTTACCGCCTGTTCAACAACGCTTTTAACAATTTCGGCATTTACCTTAACCAGGTCTTCCCTGCTCATGCCCGGTTTGCGAGGTATGCCAGAGGTAATAATAATCAAGTCAGAATCCTTCGTGTCCTCATAATTACACGTACCGATAATTTCCGAATTATATCCCCATAAAGGGCTCGACTGTGTCATGTCAAGCGCTTTACCTTTGGCGAGACCTTCGATAATGTCAACCAATACGACATCCCCTAAGCCCTTTTCAAGCAGCCTTAAAGCCGTCGTTGCCCCAACGTTTCCTGCGCCTATAACGGTTATTTTCTTTGCCATAAAATAGTTCTGGGCTATAGGCTATGAGCTATGGGAAACTTAATACCCATCGCCTATTACCTATCGCCTCACTCCATATTTTTTATTATTGCCTCTGCAAACTCGGAGCATTTAAGTAACTCTGCGCCCTCCATTTGCCTCTGTAAATCGTAGGTTACAGTCTTTCGTTTGATAGTTTCTTGCATTGCATCTACAATTAAACTTGCAGCCTCATTCCAGCCGAGATGTTCAAACATCATTACACCTGAAAGGATTAATGAACCGGGATTTACCATATCCTTGTTAGCGTATTTTGGCGCTGTGCCATGTGTTGCCTCAAAGAGGGCTGCCTTATCGCCGATATTTGCCCCTGGAGCCATACCGAGCCCACCAACCTGTGCTGCACATGCATCGGATAGGTAGTCTCCATTAAGATTTGGCGTGGCAATAACGCTGTAATCTTCCGGTCTTAGAAGTATCTGCTGGAACATTGCATCAGCAATCCTGTCATTGATAAGAACCCTTCCCTTTGCCTTGCGGTACGTAAGAATTTCTTCTTCCGTTACAATGCGGTCAGCAAATTCCTCCTTTGCAACCTCGTATCCCCATTTGCAGAAGGCGCCTTCTGTAAATTTCATTATATTGCCTTTATGAACGAACGTAACTACCCTGCGTTTTGTGCATATAGCGTACTCAATTGCACGTCTTACGAGTCTTTTTGTACCGGTAACGCTAATCGGTTTGATGCCAATTCCAGAATCCTTCCTGATTTTACTCCCGGTTTCTGCATAAATAAAATCTATTAACCTCCTTGCTTCCTTTGAACCCTTTTTGTACTCTATGCCCGCATAGACGTCCTCAGTATTTTCCCTGAAGATTACGACGTTAAGTCTTTCCGGATGTATAAGCGGGCTTGGAACGCCGTCAAAGTAGCGCACGGGCCTAACACAGGCATAAAGGTCGAGCGCCTGTCTGATTGCGACATTAAGGCTTCGAATGCCTCCGCCAACAGGGGTGGCAAGTGGACCTTTAATTGCGACCTTGTATTTTTTGATAGCCTTGAGGGTTTCTTCAGGGAGCCATTCGCCGAATTGCTTTTTAGCCTCCGAGCCTGCATAAATTTCAAGCCATTTTATGCACTTCTTGCCCTTGTAAGCCTTTTTAACTGCTTCATCAAAAACTCGCACGGAGGCGTTCCATATATCAGGTCCCACGCCGTCACCCTTGATAAACGGAATAACGACCGAGTTCGGAGTTATCATGTTTGGAATTGTACTTAAAAAAGGTTTGTTAGTCAAAAGTATTTTAGCTAACAAGCCTTGCAAGGCAAATCCCAAATTCCAGTTCCGAAACCCCAGATTTTGGTAATCGGTAATTGGTCATTTATTGGGATTTGGGGATTGGGATTTGGAATTTAAATTTGACATATCATGGCTTGACATAAGCCGTTTAATGGAGTAATATAAAAGAAAGATATTATGGGTATGGAAATTACGGACGATAAAGAGTTTTTGCTAAAAGATGGTTCTAAAATAGCCATTATAGGAGGTGGACCTGCTGGAAGTTTTTTTGCACACTTCGCATCACGTTTTGCCAGAGAGACGGGACTGAACATTTCAATAACCATCTTTGACAAAAAGAGTTTTATCAAAAGCGGACCCGAAGGGTGCAATATGTGTGCAGGGGTAATTTCTGAGAAGTTAGTTGATAAGTTACAACAAGAACATATCCTGATTCCACAGGCCCGTGTGCAGCGTGTAATTGATGGATACTACTTTCAGACCCAGAACGGTGGGGTATTACTCAAACATCCAGGTCCTTCCCAACAATCAAAAATCTTCACGGTCTTTCGCGGCAATGGACCGTGTTATGCAACTTATGGTGAGAATATTAGCTTTGACGATTTTCTTATGGAAGACGTTCACAAACAGGGGGTTGATATTGTTCATGAGTCTGTAAAAGAGATTGTCCTGCCCAAGAATCCAAAAGACCTTGTGCGAGTAATCTTTGGTAAGAGAGAATCACCTCAAGAAATGACTGCCGACCTTGTAGTAGGAGCATTCGGCGTAAATACTGCAATGATGGAAAAGATTAGCAGGATGGGATTTGGTTATTATCCACCGAAGACGGTGCGAACCTGTCAAGCGGAACTTCCTCTCGGACGTGCTACAATTGAGAAGCTATTTGGCAATAATATATATGTCTTCGCACTCGGTATAAAGGGGCTCAAATTTGCAGCCATTACCCCAAAGTCAGATTATGTTACAGTCAATCTTGTTGGCAAAGGGGATTTAACAAAGGCAGATTTAATTGGGTTTCTTAACCACCCTGCAGTCAGGCGTGTCTTGCCTGAAGGCTGGCAGATGCCAGAGAGCTATTGCATGTGCTTTTCAAAAATACCTGTAACCCATGCTAAACATCCTTACACTAATCGTCTCGTTATCCTCGGAGATGCCAGCGTCTCGAGAACATATAAAAGCGGAATTGAATCCGCCTTCAATATGGCTTATCTTGCAGCAAAAACTACCTTCTCGCAGGGCGTATCAGAGCAGGCGTTTAAAAACGGATATTACAAGGTGGCGAAAAATGTCTTAATTCGAGATAATCTCTACGGTGTATTAATGCTTTTTCTTAACGATTACATATTTTCTCAAAAGGAAATCACGGATGCTCATTTATCATTACTTAAGTGTGGAAAGAGTTTACTGGTGGCACAACTCCTTAATGAAATCCTCTGGAATATGGTTACTGGTAATGTAACTTATAAGGAGATTTTCCTGAAGGCAATAAATCCGCAGGTATCACTGAGGGTTCTACCCATTGATATAGGCGCATGGATTAAGAGCAAACTAAAACAGGCAATAGGGAATAGCCAATAGGGAATAGCGCTTTTGTTTATTCCCTATTCCATATTGCCATTGGCTATTGATATGGACAACAAAGAATTTCTACTCAAGAATGGTTCTCAAATCGCCATCATTGGTGGCGGTCCTGCCGGGAGCTTCTTTGCCCATTTTGCACAGAAAATTGCTAAAGAGAAGGGAATAAACGTACAGGTAACAATCTTTGAAGGAAAGGATTTTACGCAAAGAGGACCCAAGGGCTGCAATATGAGCGCAGCAGTAATTTCTGAGAGGCTCTTTGAGAAATTGGAAAATCAAAATATTATTATCCCCGACACCTGCGTACAGCAAAGAATAAAGGGCTACTACTTCCAAACCCAGGATTTTGGAATTTTCCTCCGTCATCCCGAACCTTCCCATCAACCAAAGATTATTACGGTATTTCGAGGCAATGGACCCTGGTTCTCAACACAAACAGAAAACATTAGTTTTGACGATTTCCTATTAAGGTACGTTGAAAGAGAGGGGACTGAAGTAATCCATGAAGTAGTAAAGGATATCGTTTTGCCATCAAGGCTGGAAGAAAAGGCAAGACTGGTTTATGAAATAGGTGGAACAAGACACGAGATGGCTTATGATTTAATAGTAGGCGCATTTGGCGTGAACACGGGAATGATTGAAAAGGTCAGACGGCTCAATCTTGGCTACCAGCCACCGCGCAGCATCCGTGCTTGTCAAGCAGAAATTTCATTAGGCAGAGCCACCGTAGAGAAGATATTCGGGAATAAAATATATATATTCAACCTCGATATAGAACCTGTAAGGTATATAACCATAACACCCAGAGGGGATTTTGCAACTGTTACCCTTATTGGCAAAAAGGATATGACAAAGGCACAATTGCTTGAGTTCCTCAACCACCCCGTTGTTAAACACATCTTCCCCGAGGGATGGAAGGTACCAAAGAGCTTTTGTATATGTTTTCCCAAGCTTCATATCACCCAGGCAAAACACCCTTATGCAAATAGATTTGTAATAATAGGCGGAGCAGGCATTACCAGATACTTTAAGAACGAGATAGAATCTGCATTTATCTCTGCCGAGTTAGCTGCAAAAGCCACCTTTGAACATGGGGTATCCGAAGAAGCACTAAGAGATTATTATTATAAACCTGCCAAAAAGCTTTTAACCCCTGATAAATTCTATGGCAGGTTGATATTTGCTATAAATAATTACTTGTTTTCTCGCAGGCAAATAGTCACAAACTATTTGACGATGATTGATACCAAAGATAATAGTGATACAAGGAAACACAGAGAAATCCTGTGGAATACATTTACAGGAAATGAACCGTACAAAAAAACTTTCTTCAAGGCTGTTGACCCGAGATTGCAAATTAAGCTCTTACCATTTACTTTGAGTGTTTGGGTTAAGCAGATTGTTGACAATCTCAAGGGTGGTAGACGACTCAGACACTCAAGAAGATTAAAAGAGCTAGCAAATAGCGGTCTTGGCCCGCTCACCGATGGTCAAACCGTGGTTATTGTAGGTGGGGGTCCTGCAGGGGTTGGCTGTGCAATAACACTCAAGTCTATGGCAACAAGAAGAAATATAGAGCTTAACATAATCTTATACGAAGGAAAAGATTTTAAACGCGACCAGCAATTTAACCCCTGTGTCGGTGTGCTTTCGCCACCTATAGAGGATATCATTGAGCAAGGCTTAGGTATTCCTTTTCCACACCATCTTGTGCTGAGGAAGATTGCGGGATACTATTTGCATTCTGATGACGATGAAATAAAATTAGATGAGGATGAGGATATATCGTACGCTGTACGACGCATTGAGTTTGACGAATATCTCTTGCAAAAGGCAAAGGAAGCTGGTATTAATGTTAAGCGAAGCCGTGTCACCAACATCGAGATAGAAGCGGGGGGAGTAATGGTATATAGCGAATCTGATAATTGCCGCGCTGATGTAATAGTTGGGGCTTTTGGTCTTGATGACGGTACGTGCAAGGCGCTGGAGAGCGCTACACATTACAAAGCGCCCCGGTATCTCCGCTCAATCATGACAAGGTTTTCACCTGACAAACAATACTTAGATAAAAGCGAAGATTACATCCATGCCTTCCTACCTTCGCTCAGGGGAATTGAATTTGGCGCAATAACACCAAAGGCTGACCACTTTACAATTAATATTGCCGGGGCGAATGTGAGCTGGCATTGGATGGATACCTTCCTTTTGCTTCCGCAAGTAAATAGCCTCCTCCCTCCTGATTTTACAGTGCACAGAAACGAACTTGTCTATAACCAATGGCGGTTCCCGATACGACCTGCAAAGCACTTGTTTGGAGACAGATATGTTACAGTGGGTGATGCGGCTGGCTTAATACGTGCATTTAAAGGAAAAGGGGTAAATGTGGCATGTCTTACTGGTATTAAAGCTGCTCAAACAATGATGGATGCCGGTATATCAATGGAAGCCTTCAAGGATTATTATAACAGCTTCTCCGACGTTGTAAAGGATATTCCTTACGGAAAGGTGGTTCGTCAGCTTGCTATACTAAGCGCAAAGCATGGCTTCCTTACGCCAATGATACAACTTGCCAAAAGGGATGCTGCATTTAAACGCGCTCTTTATCATTCAGTTTCTGGAAGTAAGATGTTTAAAGACATTATTGATGACTCTAAGAGTATGAAATTAGCTGGCAAAATTGCAATGGTGCTGGGTATATGGTTATTTGGAAACGGCTTAGGGTTCCTTCGGGGCTGGAATCCAATTAAAAGATATTTAATGCACAAACATGTGTAAGAAGTGACTATAAGTTAGACTTTTACTATTATCACATTCTGTGGGACGCAGTTACGGTGATAAAATGTTTAAAATGATAGAAAAAATGCAAGTTCGCGAAAAGCAAGTCTTTGGAGCTTTCTTTTCACTCCTTCGACTTCTAATGCTTATTCCCTTAATACCAATAGGGTTTTTTAAATCTATAAAAACCAAATTAGTTTTTTTGTTCTTAGTTCTGGCGCTCATTCCTATCCTTCTGATGAGACTTGTAGCGTACCCAATCATGCAGAAGGCATTGCAAAATTCCCTGATACAAAATCTTGAAGGTGTTGGGCATAAACAAGCCGAGTCTGTTCAGAGATGGATGGACGAACGAACCGGCGACTCTAAGGTAATTACAAATAATCCATTTGCTTTGTTATCCACACGCATTAATGAAAGCGATAAACCATTTCCTGAGCTATTAAAGTACTTGAAATTCATTAAGGATGAGTATGGCTACAAAGAGATTTTCATAACAGACACAACGGGGATGATAAGGATAGCAACCGACGAATGGAAGGTCGGAACGTATGTGTCAGGATTTGAATATTTTCATGAAGCACTAAAGGGCAAGACATTTATTTCTAAGGTAGAACCCTCCGTTGTCCCCATCGAAAATGAACATGGAGAATTGGAGTCGGGTGTTCCTACCATGTTTGTTTCAAGCCCTATTAAGGATAAGAACATAATAATGGGCGTTGTATGTATGCGAATAGATTTTATGCAAATCAGCAAACTTATGCGAAGCATTAAATTAGGCGAAAGCGGCGAGACGTATCTTATTAATCGTGACGGGGTCATGCTAACGGAGTCACGTTTTGTTTC
>JACQHT010000002.1 GCA_016198835.1 Planctomycetota bacterium
GACAACCAGCCCGATTGACTCTTCGCCTACTATAAGCCCAGACGGGTCTATTTGCTTTGGTTCTGGTAATGGTAAACTATACTCTATTACCAAATTTGGGGACCTCGGGTATGGCTGTCACACATACGGTCCTATAGTTTACTCTTCTCCAGCCATAAGAGAGGATGGCGTCGTTTACGTGGGTTCCCATGACTATAGGCTTTACGCCATAGGCAGGCATGGCGCTATTAGATGGGACAATCAAACGAAGGGGTTTATAGACGCTTCTCCCGCAATAGGGCCCGATGAGAGCGTATATTTTACGTCATGGGACGGCAATGTTTATGCGCTCCGTCCCGATGGCAGTCTTAAATGGAAATACCCGATAGAAGGCGGCCCTATATATTCATCTGCCGCTATTGCATCCGATGGTACAATTTACGTGGGCTCATGCAATGGTATCCTTTACGCACTTGCTTCAAACGGGCAGTTAAAATGGAGTTACCGAATCGGATTTGAAAAAATCTATTCATCTGCGGTGATAGATTCGAATGGTACAATTTATGTAAGTTCCCTCGATGGGCTTTTCGCTATAAATTCAAACGGTAGCCTTAAATGGGAGTACAGAGGCTTCCATACGAAATCATCCCCAGCGCTCGGCGCTGATGGGACTATATATGTATGTACCACAGATGGTAAATTATATGCTATGGGGGATAAAAGAAGTGAGAAGTAAGATGTGAAACGTGAGACGTGAAAAATCTTTTATCGTCTCACGTCTTACTTCTTACGTCTTATGTGTAAGACAGATGCAAAATAAAAAACTAATAGTCTTTGACGTTGACGGGGTGATTTTCAAAAGTTTGTTCATACTGCGCCTTTCGAGGAGTATCGGTTTCTTTTCCTACCTGCGCACCATCTTCTTGTGCTTCCTTTTCGACATCGGCAAGATTTCCATTGAACGTCTGCTTGGCGAAACTTACAAGACATTCAAGGGTGTGCCTCTTGAAAAAGCATGGTTAGTTTATAAGAAAATGGCGCTTATCAGAAACGCTCAGGATGCCGTTTCTAACATCCGCTCCAGAGGGCATGAAGTTGCCCTTATAAGCAGCGGCGTACCTGATTTTCTGATACACGACCTTTCTAAAAGACTCGATGCAAATTATGGTTTTGGAATCGAAGCAGGCGTAAACAACGCCAACCTGACAGGCGACGTGGGTGGCCCACTCTCGCATCCTACAGGAAAGATTACACTACTGGAAGGTCTTTTGGCTAAAATTAACATAAACTGGAGTAACGTTATTGTGGTAGCCGATGACCGCAATAATCTCGAAATAATGGATAGGGCAGGGGTGGGGATAGGCGTTAATGCCGACTATCCCGTCAGACGAAAGTCAAAGTACTTAATTGACAGCGGAGACCTTAATGAGATTCTCAACTTTATAGATATTGAGGATAAGCCCACTTACACTACTATTGTATCTATATTGACACGTGATAAAGCCCTTTCGTGGAGGCATGAAATTCTACGAAAATTAGTTCACGCCTTTTCAGCAATGATTCCACTTGGAATAACTGTAGCATTTATACCTGTAATACCTGTTGTATTTGTACTATTAACGGGAACGCTTGTTTATACGGTGTCAGAAATTATGAGGCTCAATGGCATAGCATTCCCTGTTATCTTTAATATTACAGAAGCATGTATTCGTAGTAGTGAAAAGAAGCGCTTTTTATATGCACCTGTTGCACTTCTGCTTGGTGCAGTACTTTCTCTTTTGATATTTCCCATACACGTAGCCTCTGCCGTTATATTAATCGAAGCCTTTGCAGATACAGTCGCCACCTTAGTAGGAAAAGCCTTTGGAAAACATAGAATCCCGTACAATGTCAATAAAAGTATTGAGGGGTCTTGCGGGGCTCTTATTGTTGGGTTTCTTTGTGCCTACACGTTCTTGCCCTTTATACCTGCTTTAGTAGCAGGTATTACAGCCAGCCTGATTGAGTCGCTTCCCTTGAAAAATATAGTTGATGACAATTTGACCATTCCTATAGGCACAGGGATGACGCTGATGGTCATAGGTTATGGGTAATAGGACAAAAATCCAAAACCCATGATCTATAACCTGTCGTAAAGATATGCGTATTTTATGTATAGATTACGGTGAAAAGAGGCTCGGTCTGGCAGTTAGCGACCCGCTCGGACTGACGGCACAAGGTCTCCCCACACTCATACGTCAGGATGAAAAATCTGATATGTTAAAATTATCAGAAATAATTAATGAAAAGGTCGTAAACGAGATAGTAATTGGTCTTCCCAAAAATATGAACGGCACACTCGGTAAAAAGGCGGAAGAGGTACTTAAATTTGTTGAGTTTCTGAAATCAAGATTCTCACTACCTGTCCACACTGTTGATGAAAGGCTGAGCACCGTAAGGGCGCATAGAAGTATGCTGGAAGGAGACCTATCCAGGAAAAAGAGAGGCAAACGGGTAGATATGATTGCGGCACAATTAATCCTGCAAAGCTACCTCGATAGGAAAAACAAGTAGGGGAGGGGTAACCCCGCCCCTACATTGTTATCAGGAGTTTTTCATGAAATGCCATGAACTCAAGGTGCGTGTGCGGTACTCAGAAACAGACCAGATGGGCGTAGTGCACCATTCAAATTATTTTAATTATTTCGAGATGGGAAGGATAGAATACCTGCGCAGTCTTGGATTGGTTTATAGCGAATTAGAAAAAGAACAAACCTATCTTGTGGTTACCGAGGTCTATTGCAAATACAGGGCATCCGCAAGGTATGACGACGTACTCATAGTCAGAACGTGGGTAGCAGAACTTAAACCTACACGAATTGAGTTTCGCTATGAAATTGTGAAGGATGGTGATGAAGCCCGTCAAATCGCAGAAGGTTTCAGCGTGCTTGCCTGCCTTGACAAAACCCGCAAACCAGTGGTACTTCCCGGGGAATTAAAAGACCTTCTTGCAACAGAAGTCTCACGTATATGACAAGACTTATCCTGAACTTTACCAAAGGAACCCTATATGTGCTTTTCCCTTGACAGCATTATACCTGTATGCTAATATTAAAATAATATATGTGAAGGGGCAGGTTTTAAACCTGCCCGTGCTATTTATTTATGTTTAAATAATTATGTTGTGGGCGATTAGCTCAGTTGGTTAGAGCGCTTGCTCGACACGCAAGAGGTCACTGGTTCGA
>JACQHT010000037.1 GCA_016198835.1 Planctomycetota bacterium
GATTCTTTTGGCCAACATCAATGCAATAAATGTTAAAGTAAAGATTCTCTGTTTGATATATCCTCTTTCTGACGAAACCTTCCGTCTTGAATTCCGTAACCTCATCAATTTTAACAAGCGGGTTATCTTGAGTGCCTATCGGTTTTATCACCTGCATGTAAATTACCTCCTTTCATTTTTTAAATGAGTAATATTCATAAAGTGAATCGAATATCTCCATGCCTCTTTCAAGTAATTTCTTGTCATTCTTCAGTCTCTGGCTAAGCCCGATAATTATTTGATTAATCCCCGCAGCCTCTGCACGACCAAATTTGCCATCTTTAAGGTCTATATCATGAACTATTTCGGCTATCTGAACTAAGGCAGGGTCTTTCAGGTCAAACCTCTTGAGTAGAGTCTCAAAAGTACAGTCTTCTCCGTGATGGCTAAATTCTACGTTATAAACATCAAACCCAATGCCATTTTTCACAATGTCATCTTCTGCAATAAAAAAGAATTTTGCTCCTTTATCTATAAACCGCCTTATAAGCCAACCAGATGCAATTCTATCAATATGAAGCCCTTTTCTGGTTACCCAGGTCTTAATCTGAAACTCATTTTTGTTGTAAATCTTAATCGGGCTGCCTTTTTCAACTGGTAGAGCTTTCTCCTGAGATACTTTGAGACCTTCGATTATTCCGTTACAATTCGTTATAGCATTTTCTGTCTTTTCCCTATTTGGTGCTTGAAAATAATCGAGAGAAATAACCTCATTCAATCGTGCCTTAAGTTTCTTCAATTCAGTTTCATACCTTTCTTTCTGAATAGTAGAGGTCCGATACTTTTTGATGCTTACTTCAATATTCTTTTTAAGGCTTAAGGTCTTAGAAGCTATTTCATCGTAATCCTTATCTCTTGCCCTTTGGAATCGGTTGATAATATCCTCGTCATTAATCCCTTCTATGGAATCTACCTTAAAAATTGTTGCGTCTCCCTTTTGAGCAATTATTTCCTCTCTAATCCACTGGAAATCTTCGTAGGCTTCTTTTGTAAGGGGAAGAATATAAACAGAATCCTTAATTGGCATAGCTCCTATACTCTGAAGTCTACGCCATACCTTCACCCGGCCGCTTGTAGGTTTCGGCGGCATCTGGTGAACCAAAAGGGTCCACTTGTAGCCTTTCATAGAACCAAATCTATCCATAAACCATCCTGTATTAATGTAACAATTGTTATATATTGTAACAATTGTTTTATAATTAATCAATCACAAAAAGATATGCTAAGAAAAAGAATCCTTGGAAAGAATTGTGGGATGTGTAAAAAGGGAAGCCGTAAGAAGCGGAGACAATAACCGTCTCCCATCTTACGTCTACACCTGGGTAAGAAGTGTTTTTTTCAAATGCCGACCCCGTATTAAATACGGGGTGACCTCAGCCGTCCACACTTCTGCTAATTTCAAGTATCTCGTAATTGAGTTTCCCGGCTGGAACTTCTATACTAACCTTATCCCCCCGCTTATGTCCTAATAGTCCTTGCGCTAATGGACTTGTAACAAGAATTTTTCCTCTATGGGGGTCACTATGTCCTTCACCTACTAATGAGTACTCTTCTATGTCACCGCTATCCAAATCACGCAGTTTAACATTGGATAGTATAACAATAACACCGTCCGGTAATTTGCTTTCGTCCACTAAAATAGCCCTCGCCAGCTTGTCTTCGAGCTGACGAATTTTTGCCTCATTTAGCGCCTGGGCTTCTCTGGCAGCATGGTATTCAGCATTTTCCCGTAAATCTCCGAAGGCTCTCGCATCCCCAATTGCCTGTGAAATGTGCTGCCGTTTGTCCTTTAAAGCCTTTAGCTCTGCTTCTAACTTTTCCCTACCTTTCTTTGTTATTCTCATTCTATCCTCCTAAAATAATAGAGGTGTGTTCAAACAGGGCATTTAGCTTTTTTCCTAAATCGTCATATCTTTGATTAACTTCTGCTCTAAAATCTTTGTGAATGTTCTTTATTCTTTTGCCCACATAAGTTAACGCATCATTCCTATGATTAAATAAATCCTTTAATCTTTCAGTAGTTTGTCTTGATGCGTTCGCACCGCCCTGTACATTGATGTGGTTTAAATGTCTTGCAATATAATCAAATTGTTCAGAAAAGAAACTTTCTTTTTCACTAATATAAGAATGTAATCTATCAACTTTAAGGGCTTCTTGTGTAATGGTTCTAAGGTGATGTCCCATAATTGCCAATCTTATTGCTTCGGGAAATTTAGCTGGATATTTAACTAAGACCTTAGCAAGAAATTTTAGATATTCTTTGCTATATTCTTCAAAGAATTGGATAACTATAAACCTTAGCAATGCGATTATTTCTTTAATTCCAATGCGTCTTGAAAACCTGGCTTTTCCCTTAATATTATCAATGGAAGTAATGCACCTTTGAAAATAATTCCTTAATATTGGGTCATAAATTGTATTGAGGATATGTTTGTAACCTTCTCTGAGTGTTTTTCTATCCATTCTGGGAACAAAATTTGGTTCAAAAGAGTGAGTATTATTCCCACCGCTATCGGCTGTAAGTCTTCCTTCCTTTTGTAACCTGTCATACAAATTTGTGCCACGCAATGCTGATAGCATTCCGACCATAGCAAGTGGAATACCTGCCTCCTGGATAAAGTCAATTTGTCTTTGGAAAATATCTATCGGGTCGTTATCAAAACCTACAATAAATCCTGCCGTAACTTCCATTCCATAAGATTGAATCCTTCTAACGCTCTCCAAAAGATTTTTTTTGACATTTTGCCTTTTATTGCTTTCTTGCAGACTTTCTTCGGCGGGAGTCTCAATTCCAACAAATACCATATCAAAACCTGCGTCCTGCATTAATGCCATTAATTCCTCATCATCCGCAAGATTGACGCTTGCTTCAGTATATAGTCCAAAAGGGTATTTATGTTTTTTTTGCCATTTTATTATTTCAGGCAATAGCAACGTTTTCACGGCGCTTTTGTTGCCAATAAAATTATCGTCAACAACAAACAAGGACCCTTTCCAACCGAGTTCTAACAATCTGTCTAATTCTGCAATAAATTTTTTAGGTCCTTTAAGCCTCGGTTTATTTCCGTACATTCCCCAGATGTCACAGAATTCACATTGAAAAGGGCATCCCCTTGAAGATTGAATTGCCATAGAGCCATATTTTTCCATGTCTAATAAATCAAATCTTGGAATAGGTGTTGACCATAATTCTGGTTTGTCGGGATTGAAATAAACTGGTTTGGCAATGCCCCTTTCAAAATCCCTGATAAATTGTCCCAATGTATTTTCAGCTTCACCTAAAATGAAATGTGAAACACCTTTGATTTTGTCGCTTGAGGTTGTAGGATAAGGACCCCCGGCAATTACTGGTTTGTTTAAAGCGTTCGACCTGAGAATAACCTCGTTCAATGATTTTTGCTGTATAATCATAGTGGATGTAAATACTCCATCAGCCCATCTAATATCATCGTCTGATAGTTCCTGGACGTTCATATCAATAAATCTTATATTGTAGCCTTCTGGGAACATCGGTGCGATAGTGATTAACCCCAAAGGAGGCATCGCTGCTTTTTTACCTAAGAAATCTAATGCGTAGGTAAAACTCCAATAGGTCGTACTTGGAAATTCTGGATATACTAATAAAATATTTTTAAACATAATAGGGAAGGCGTAAGAAAAGTAAGGTTTTCTTATATTACAATATTAAAAGCATAAAGTACATTCATTTCTTTGAAACAAATGCCTCAAGGCAAAGAATGCACAGGACTATCAGTAGAATTGAACCCCACAATTGCCTTTGCCCTGAAATAAATTCAGGGAGGTGTTCTTTCCCAGGCGTGCCACCCGCCAAAATGATAGGCATGTCTGAGTTCTTATCCCCCAGTATCTTTGTAATATCACTCTTCTCAATTTTTGACAGGTTCGACTCTGTGGTGTCTACGTTAACTGCAAAATATGGAGGTAGTTGTGTATGGACGGCTTCATCCAATCCGCCTAAGGCGGATGGACTGACCAATTGTAGTAGAATAGTGTAAAATCCCTGATAATCAGTATCCGTATAAACAATCTTTCTTTCTCCGCCGACTACCTCTGATTGTAATTTCCCTGAGTTTCCCTTCGGGTCTGATACCTTAACGACACCAATATCCTCTCCGCCTGTGGCGGATACGGATAGTTCGTACTTTTCCCCAACGAGAACATCATTTTTGCCAACCTCCGTAGATGCACCAGTGAGGTATCTACATAATTGTTGAATTAGCGGCAGAAAGACTGGTTTTACAGGCAGGTCATTCCAATCCCTGTCAATGGTAGAGGTAAAGAGCACAATAATCCCTTTACCATATCGTTTTTCTATAAGTGCGGGGGCATCGTTTGAATACTTCAGGATTATCGAACTACTTCCAGTTGTACCTGGGTCTACAAGGTAAATCTTCTGGAATTGTGCCTTGCTAAGACCCAATTCCGATTGCAGATTGCGGATTGCGGAATGTTCCGAACTTCGCATTCCGAACCCCTCATTCCGCATTTCATTTATCCCCCTAAGGGTGTTTGGAAGCAAGGTGCTAAAATTCTTGTTGTAATATTCCAAGTCAACCCTATCACCCAGTGTAAAAAGAAGTCCGCCACCTTCAAATACAAACTTTTGCAGTTCCATAATCTTTTCAGGTAATAAGGTTTCTACGTTACACAGAAAGATAAGGTCAAAGTCCTTAAAGCGTAATGAATTAACTTCTGCAGGGTTACATACAATTGATTTTATGTGGGATGTGAGTGACTGGCTTGGGCTAAGCGCCCTTTCCAAATAGAATGACTCACTTTCATATATATTTATTTTGGGGTCGCCATCCACTACTAAGGCGTTTATATCCCTTGTTATGTTTATTATAAAATATCTGATATCGTCTACGACTAAATTATCATTGGTAATTTCCGCATAGCCAGTGAAATATCCCCCTTTAGTAGGTTCCCAGAAAAATTCTTTTGTGCCGGACGCATTTGCATCCACGTTAATAAATCCTTGCGCTATTACATCCTTCTCTATAATTATTCGGCAGAGTAATTCGCTGACAGGTAAAGGTGAAAAGTTGTTGACGGTTATCTTGATGCCAACTTGCCCATTCTTTTCGGTTGGGTCATAGCTTGTTTCGACATTCGTAATGGCTATATTATTAAGCCCTCTGTCACCTGAGACGTCAGTAATAATAATTTTATACCTGCCATTCTGCATTTTCTTGTTCACTAAGGAAAATTGTTTTTCATCCCAGCCATTCTTTGTCAAATCGGTGAGTAAAAAAATCCTTCTAACTTTTAGCTGTGAGGTGTCGAGAACTGCGCACGCTTTCTCAATAGCGCTGGCAATCTTTGTCGTAAAATACGAGAGTTGCAAACTGTCAATTTTCTCAAGAAGCTTTTTCTTATCGGTACTCAAATTAGAAACGGCCTCCGATTCAGCATTAGAACAACATATTATCGCAGCATCCTCAACCGCGCCGAGAGAACTGATTAATTGTTTGGCATTCTGTTTTGCCTTCTCAAAGAGTGATAAACCATTAATTGTGTAACTCATGCTGTAGGAATCATCAATAATGATGACATTGCTCGTAGGTACATTCGTACTCAAAGAAGCGCCTCCAACAGACTTCAGGAATGGCTTTGCAAGAGCCATTGACAACAATCCCACAAGAGAAGCCCTCAAGATTAGCAAAAGCAACTGGCGTAACTTAAATCTTGCGGCAAAGCGTTCGTGTGATTGCAGAACGAAGTCAATTGCGGCAAACCAGTGGGTTGTTGCCTTCTTTCTATTAATCAGATGAATAATGATTGGAATGCTTGCGCCCAGTATGCCAATTAAAAAGAGGGGGCTGAAGAACGATAGCATAAAATTCTTTCCCTTAATGTAAGATACTTTAGGATTGCATGGTCAAGGGGCGAAGAGGTGTTGATTAGCCAGTGGTCAATCTGATTCTCAAGACATTTTTGCCTGAGGAGTTCAATAAAATGATTTATCCCTGAAATGTACTGCTCCCTGATTGCCTTAGGTTCTGATAATATGCGCCTCTCATCCTCCGTTGAAACAAAAAGTGTAGGATTATCAAATGGGAATTCAAGCTCATAGGGGTCCAATAAGTGAAAAAGGATAATCTCGTTTTTGTGAAAGCGAAGATGCGTCAATGCCCTAACGACTTTCATCACATCGTCGAAGAAGTCAGAGATAATGATTAATAAACTGCGCATTTTCACCTTTTCAGCAATGATATTCATGACATTTCCCAGGTCTGATTTCCCTTCCGCCTTCACATTCTTAAGAACGTCAACTAAAATATTAAGGTGGGATGGCTTTGTCCTGGGTGGCACGTAGTTCAGTATCTCATTACTAAAAGTAGCGAGTCCAACAGCATCCGACTGATTAAGCATAAGATAGGTAAGCGAAGCAGCGAGGGTCGCTGCATAATCAAGTTTACTGACGCCGGTGGAACAATAGCCCATCGAGCCGCTGGTGTCGAGCAGGATATAACACTTAAGGTTCGTCTCTGTTTCAAATTGCTTGAGGTAATATTTATCCGACCTTGCCAGCACCTTCCAATCAATATGTTTTATCTCGTCCCCAGGTGAATATTCCTTATGTTCAAGGAATTCTATACTTGAGCCCTTGTGGGGACTTTTATGAAGACCCGATAGTACCCCCTCAACTATGTACCTTGCACGCAGTGTCATGTTTGATATCTTGCAAAGCGTCACTGGGTCAAGTGGATTGCGAGTTTCTGTCATGTTATTAGGTTCTCCTCCATTTTAACAAGTAATCGTATCCTACTCTGCGACATACAAAATTGCAGCGACCAAATCTACGAGTAGCTTCTTGAAGCAATTTTACGCAATCTTTTTCTACGATAATTTGTCCGTCAAAAGCTATTGCCACATAGTCACCGTGATTTGTTTGTTCTAAATGCTTAGCATGCTTTTTATATAAGGCATCATTTCTCACAATTATCTCATCACGGTCTTCTTTTATAAGTTTCTTATCCATGCTCATTCTACAAATCTCTTATTTTCAACCCGTGTCTTGCTCCTGTATATGTATCATACAGCAAGTTCTTCATAATTTGCCAGAGGAAACGAAATCTTATTTTTTATCTTATCCTTCTTCCTTGCAATTTCTTCCAGCTTTTTATAAACCTTAGCGTCAAAGTATCGTTCACCACATTTGTTACAAATTCCAACAGGTACATTCTTGACATAAATTATGTGTCCTTTATACTTAAAATCTACCTGAGCAACTTTTTCTTCAACAGTCCCATTACAATATTCACACATATCGGTTGTCATAATTAACCCCCTACTTACAAGGCATATACCGTTATTATTAAAAGTTTTCCTGAAGGCAGTATTCGACAGATGATTCCAATGTTTCTTCCGTCTAAAGATTTTCCTATAATTTCATATCGCACCCCGCGTGTGTCTTTTGTAAATCTTTTCCTATCTGACCAGTTAATATCGCATTTTCTATGTCAATGGCAATTAAACCATCCTTTGACATTTCTTCATTAGCGTGAGCAGTAATTTTGTATGCTTCTTCACGTATTTTTTGTCTAATTTCGTCTAAGATGTTCACCAATCATCACAGGGCTTTTGCTATTATATCTACTCATGCTCCTTTACCACGTCAAGCAACTGGTCAATAATCCTCACGGAAGATATTCCTTCCGCCTCGGCATGGAAGTTGGTAATAATGCGGTGCTGGAGGATTGAGTGTGCGATTGCCCTGATATCATCGCACGAAACAGCGTACCGGCCGTTAAGAAGCGCACGTGCCTTCCCACCAAGGATTAAGTATTGTGACGCCCTTGGGCCTGCGCCCCAGCTCACCCACTTCTTGACAAAATCCAGCGCGTTGGATTCGATTGGCCTTGACGACCTCACCAATCGTACTGCATACCCAATAACATGGTCAGATGCTGGCACCCTTATGACGAGGTCTTGTAAGCTTGTAATAGTATCCGGGTCGAAGACCTTTTCAAGCACTGGCTTATAAGCCGATGTTGTCGTCCTTACAATTTCAATTTCTTCCTCTTTCTTTGGATATTCAACATTTATCTGAAACATGAATCTATCAAGTTGCGCCTCAGGAAGCGGATATGTGCCTTCCTGCTCAATTGGATTCTGTGTGGCAAAGACAAGAAAGGGTAAATCAAGAGGATAAGTAGTCCCTCCTGCAGTAACCTTGTATTCCTGCATTGATTGCAGTAAGGCTGCCTGGGTTTTGGGCGGCGTTCTGTTTATTTCATCTGCAAGCAGTATATTTGCAAATATAGGGCCCTTTATAAATCTGAAATACCTCCTGCCTGTAGTGTGGTCTTGCTCAAGGATGTCTGTGCCTGTTATGTCAGCAGGCATAAGGTCGGGTGTAAATTGAATGCGGCTGAATCTAAGATTCAAGACCTCTGCAAGCGTGCTGACAAGCATGGTCTTTGCAAGACCTGGAACACCTACAAAAAGGCAGTGTCCCTTGCAAAAGAGCGCAATAAGGAGTTGCTCTATTACCTCATCCTGTCCAACGATTACCTTGGCAATCTCACTTTTAATCTTGTCCCTTCCCCTGATAATTTCCTCTATGGATTTAAGTTCGCTTTCTTCAAGTTCTGTTACAGTAGTTTTCATACATCCTCCTGAAAATAGCCAATAGGGAATATTCCCTATAACCTAATACCTATCACCCATGACCCTTTGTTTATTATACCACGTTCTCCTATCCAAGTTTAGCAGAGAATAAGAAAATATCAACTAAAGACATACACATGAAGACAAGACCCACCATACCATTAACGGTAAAAAATGCGGCATTTACCTTTGAAAGGTCGTCCGGTTTCACAAGCGAGTGTTCGTAAAATAACAAACCTGCAACCAGACAAACCCCGATAAAATAAATAATATAGAGGTCAGTAAAATACATTAAAGACAATAATGCCAATATAGCAAGAACGTGTGATACAAACGAAAGTATTAAGGCGCTTTTCATTCCGACCTTTTTGGGCAACGAATAGAGTCCTGCACCTTTATCATATTCAACGTCCTGACATGAATAAATAATATCAAAACCTGTTACCCACAACATGACCGCCAGCGCAATGATAAACGGTGGGATAGAGAACTCTCCCTTAATCCCAACCCACGCCCCAATGGGGGCTAAAGCAAGGGCAAGTCCTAATACGAGATGCGAAAGGCTCGTAAATCTTTTTGTGTAGGAGTAGCCAAGGATTATAAAAAGCGCCATCGGGGATAAAATTAAGGATAAACGATTTAACGCACAGGCAGATAATATAAAGATAGCGGCACTCACCATCATAAAAAACCAAACATTATGACTGCCGATTTTTTGCTGAAGCGTGGCACGATACGCAGTTCTTGGATTGTGTGTGTCGTATTTTACATCAGCGAGTCTATTAAATGCCATAGCGCAACTCCGTGCTGAAACAAGCGCAATAATAATTATAACAGATTGCCTTAAAGACGGCATCCCTTTTCCAGCAAGAAAAGCGCTCATTACCGCAAATGGCATGGAAAATACAGTATGTGAGAATTTAATCAATTTAAGAACATCGCTTACCTTACCTGCCACCTCTTTACCTCTTAGCTTTTTTGCCTCTTTACCTTTTTGCATGCTTTTCGCCAGTCCATATACTAATAAATGCCCCTTTGCGTGTCAAAGAAAACTTTGCCCTCTTTTTTCTTATGTGTTGACAAGCTCTTCTATCTTTGATAAAGTAAATTAAGGGCATAAGAAGTTAGATGTAAGACGTGAGATGATTGAAAGGTGTGTATAAATTTAAATCTTGACAATTTGTTTTTGATTTACTATAAATAGCAAACTTTATCGGTACCCATTCTTTGCTTACCTTAACAGATTAGGAGGTCTGGACACGGAGAAGATGATAAATTTTGATGAAATACTTAAGAAAGTAAAAGAGCTTCAATACAAACCAAATGTTAAGCATCCTTCAGCGGAGGAGGCAAAAAGGGAGGCAGAGAAATTTGGCACAGAGACATGTTTTGGAAGTTATAATTTTGTCTCAACCGTTAAGAACAGGTCTGCAGGGCTTACCGTTTATATAGGTCCGCCGCATGTAATGGATAGAAAATGGAGCATCCGGCAAAACGAAATAATAAATAATGCCCAAAAGACTGTAGAAAACCTGATGCACTATATGGAAAAAGCGCCATTTGTGTGCGTTAAAAGGACTATGGGTGATAATACTTACTTTACCCCTCAGTGCACATTATACGTCTCCGTTCATAGAAAAGAAATGATTAGGCTTGCACACATGTGGGGACAGACCCTACATTCCCAAAAAGACACACCAGGGCCCGAACAATACCTGATATATATACCGGAGTGGCAGGAAAAGGATAGGCAAATACTGGTATTCCCGGAGATAAACGTTACATTCGTACTCGGTTCAGATTATTACGGAGAATCTAAAAAGGGACACCTGCGAATGGGTATGTGGAATGCCAAGAAGGCAGGGATGCTGGGGCTGCATGCTGGCGCAAAGATAATCAAGGCAAGGGATTCCGTAACCGGGAAGCTAAAGAGATATGGTATGCTTATATTTGGTTTGACCGCTACAGGAAAGACCACCCATACGTGCCACGACCATGGATTAACAGGAAAGGGAGAAGGTATTGAAATTCTTCAGGACGACGTTGTCTTCTTCCACCCCAGCGGCGCAGCTTATGGAACGGAAAAAGGCTTCTATCTTAAGACAGAAGGGCTCAATCCAGATACGCAAAAAGTAATATATAAAGCAGCGGTATCACCTAACACCATATTTGAAAACGTCTTTGTAGATTACGAAGGGAATGTTGATTTTAATAATGACACGCTTACAGGCAACGGAAGGGGCGTAATCCAAAGAGATGACCTCGGTGAATACAGGGCTAAAGGTATAAATCTTTCCTCTGTAAATGAATTAGACGGCTTAATAATTGCATTTATAGTGAGAAGAAATACCGTAGTGCCAATAGTTTCAAAACTAACTCCTGAACAGGCTGCTGCGGCATTCATGCTCGGTGAATCTATAGAATCATCTGGCGGTGACCCAAAGCGCGCCGGAGAATCGGTAAGGGAGGTGGGTACCAACCCATTCATAATTGGTGACCTCTCATGGGAAGGAAACTTGTTCTATAAACTCATCAAGGCAAATGAGGCAAAAATCCAGTTTTACCAGTTGAATACTGGTGGAGTGGGAGAGATAATTGAACAGGACGGAAATGGAAATAAGATAATCAAACGACATGTAACGAGGGTTCAGATACCAGAGATGGCATCCATAATCCGTTCAATTGCACGAGGAGCCATGGAATGGGTAGATGAACCGTACTTTGGCACAAAGGTTCCCAAAGGCGTAGATGGAATAGATGTTGACCGATTTAATCTTTCAAAATTCTATTCTCAAAACCGGGTAGAAGAGCTTGTAAAGCATCTGGTTAGCGAAAGAATCGAATATATTGAAAGGTTCAAAGGCTTGGAACCTAAGGTTTTCAACACAATTAAAAATCAATATCATTAGAATTCTGTAGAGACGCAAGATTTTGCGTCTCTACATCTTAATATGGTAAATTATTACGAAGTCCTCGAGGTTGGCAGGAAAGCAAACGCAGAAGAGATAAGACACTCCTTCAGGAGTCTTGTAAAGAAGTATCATCCTGACAGAAATGGCTCAAATAAAGAATGGGCTGAAACAAAGGTCAAACTTATACTGCAGGCATACAAGACGCTGACAAATTCTACCCAGAGGATGTTTTATGATAGGTTGCTGCAGAATTATCTGTCTCAGGAGCATATATGCTTTAGAAGGAACATTTACAAGTCCGCCTCAGGCGGATTTGATTATCGTTACAGGGCAAGGGCAATACTCTTTGACCTTGTAAATAGAAATGTAAAAAAGGCGCTCGAGGATTACGACCATCTCAAGAATGATTGCAGTGAATCCGACCCGCTTATCTATATGACCTTGAATGAATACATAGACTGCAAATTCCTGCTTGCCGAGGAATACGAAAAACAGGGAGAATTTCAAAAGGCTGTTGAATTCTACGAACAGATTTATAGCAAAAAGGATGTAACCGCTACCCGCCGATATTTATTTGACGAAATCAAAGACAGAATTCGCAACATTTATTGCCATCAGTTGGCAAGGTCATCATTACCTCAAGAAGCCATAAATTATTATAAAAAGGTATTAAAGCTTACCCTCTCAAGGCACGAGATGGCGTTTACCTATAAAAAGATAGCCGAGTGTTATCTTACCATGAATGATTATACAACCGCCGCTAAATATCTGAACGTAGCTTTAGCATTAAAACCACAACTAAAAGGTATTCAGAGGATTTCTAAGAAGCTTAACCAGCACTTTGCAGTAACAGATTGCCCGATAGAACAAAAAGGCTAATTGCCAGAACGAACGAATTCTTTTAATAAATACGGAC
>JACQHT010000039.1 GCA_016198835.1 Planctomycetota bacterium
CTCAGGTTACAGCATGACAAACGTACAAAGGTGCATGGTAATCCTGCAAAGGTAGATTCGCCCTGAATACTTTTAAAGATTTCGTTAACCTTTAACATTTAATTGCCTGGTAGGGGCGACCCGCCGGGTCGCCCCTGCATAATTCACTATATCACTTGGTTTTTTCCTTAAAAGACGTATCTTTACGATGATAAACCACTTGTCTGGCATAAGGTATTTCTATACCTTTTTCGTCAAAGACTTTTTTAACTCTTAATTTTATCTCTCGTTCAACCTCCCAATGTTTCATGGGCTGCACCTTTATTAATGCACGGATGGTAATCTCTGAGCCACCGAGTTCAAGGACGCCTTGCACCTCCGGGGGCTCAAGTACAATATCAGAGTGCTCGGCTGCATATCCATCTGCGATTTCTTTAAGTATTTTCATTGCCTTATCTATGTCACCTTCGTAAGCAACTCCAACCTCAACGATAGCCCTCATCCATCCTCTGTTGAAGTTTCCAATCTTACTAATCTCTCCGTTTGGAATAATCTTTAATTCACCGGATAATGTCCTTAGTTTGGTTACACGAAGGCCTACTTCTTCTACGAGACCGCCTATATCACCAACGGTAATCACATCTCCTACCGAAATACTATCTTCAAATATAATAAAGAATCCAGTAATAATGTCTTTGACCAAGGTTTGCGCCCCAAAGCCAATGGCTAAGCCGATTATACCAACGCCGGCAATGATTGTAGCGGTGTTAACGCCAAGTTGTTTCAAAATTAGCACTGTGGCAAAGAAAAATGTTAGATATCTTACCGTACTCTTCAACAGCGGCGCCAGGGTCTGCTTTCTTCTCATGGAGAAGATGTCGAGTGTTACCGTGGGGGAGGTAAATAGTCTGTCAATAAAAGCAACAATGAATTTCAAGAAATAAGAACTGGCAACCATAATTAAGATAATGAAGATAAATCTCTTTATGATGGTTAAAAAGGTACTGAAAGCAATAAAACGGTAAAGAGGGATGTTCCAGGTGGCAAGTATGAAATTCAACGTCGTAAAACCGAGTGTGAAGATTATTACATATATCAGCGCTGAATATACGAATGCAAAGGATATAACGGTTTTCTTTTGCTTTGCGAGTTCGCTCAAGGTTAAAAGTTTTTGTAGAGCTGATTTTTTTAGCCCTTGATATATAGCCAGTCCTATGAGGATTATTCCGAGGGTCTCAAGGGATGCAAACATCAAAAATCTGGAAAGGGTTGTGTATCCTGCAATGCTGAACCCTGCGAGAGTGCATACATAAAAGACAAGGAACGTATAAAGAGAGCCAACAATTCGTTTGTATAATTTAAAGCGACTTAATCTGCTTTCAACAGTGGTTGTCTCAAGTTCTGTTAATGTAGATGGCATCATAAGAAGTCTTACAATTTCGCCTTTCCAGTAATTGGCAAAGATTATAAAAAATACCAGTAATCCAATATTAAATATAGAGCGGAGTAAAAAGGGCAGTACGCCTTCCACAACGAGTATTTTTGCAGAAAAGTTGATAACGGTGAATATTGCTATATACGCTGCAAGCCCTCTGATCCATTTCTGTAGGAAGTTGGCTGTTTTTTCTTTGCACGGAATTAATCTTATATCCTTCTCGATTGAGAATAAATGCTCAGCGAGGCTGGCTATAAATTTATAAGAAAGCCATGCAATTAAGGTGAAAAGTATTATAGATGGCCCTCCCTTGCCAGACTGAAGACCGAGAATCTTCATCGAGATATAGATTGCCGCAAAGGCGAAAGCTGGAATTGAGCAGCTATAAGCAATCCATAGTACACACAAAACTATTTTTTTAAATAAACCTTCTGCATAAGCGTGAAATCTAACAAGAAGCCTTTTGAAGTAGAGTCTAAAGAATATTAATATCGAGACCCAAAAGAATATGTTAATTCCTACTTTTATTATATATTTGATAACATGACGTATGTTCTCCAGGTTTGAAAGATAGTCTCGTGCTTTATTGAATTTGTCAGGCAACATGGAAAAGAAAATTAGTGTTTGATGGACAAAAAACTTTGAATTTTTGTATAGCTCTAAAAAAGACTCCAATGTAATTCTTTTTTCCCCCTCCTTTCTGTAAGGAGAAAGTATTTTTAAGGAATCCTCATAAAATTTAACAAGTTCCTGCGTAAGCTTCAGCTTTTCCTTGGACAGTTCTAATCGCTGCTTTGTTATGTTAAGATGCTGGGCAAGGATGACCTTGGTTTTACCTATTACCTCTACAGTCTTCTTAACCGTATGCACGTCAATGGCACTTGCAAGCTGATTTGACGTCTGCTCTACCTTTTTTTCGAAGGCTTCAATCTTTTGTTCCGTAGTTTTTATTTCATTATCAATTTGGGTTATTTCTTTGTCCTGGACATCAACACTTGTTAATATCTCCTTACTTGAGGCTTCTAAGACTTTATATTTTTCTTCAAGGGGTTCAGTTCTTTTGGGATTTTTAATTAATTCCTGCGTCATAGATGCCAAATCCGTAGTTACATCAAGCCGTATTTGCGCTAACTTACCCTTCAGGGCGATTAGAGAATTCTTTTCGTTCAAAATCTTTTCTTTTTCGGTGGAAAGGAGCAGTTCTATCTCGGCTAAAATATGCTTTTGCTCAGCCAATTCCTCCCTTTCAGCAGCGGCAGCCTTTTCCTTCTCAGAGATTGCTATTTCGCTTTCTTTCTCTATCCGTTTCTTCTCCTCTAATGCCCTCTTTTCCTGCTCCTCCGCCTTCTCCTTTTCCAGCTTTACGGTTAACTTCTCTTTTTTGACCTGTTCCTGTTCCTTTTCGGCCTCCTTTAATGTTACCTCTGCCTTAACCTCTGCCTCCTTTAACTCTTCCTTTTGTATGCCAACCCTAAGCCTCATTTCATCATGTTGCTTTTCTTTCATATTAGCAAGGTGTGCTGCGTTTTCAGCTTGTATTTTGGTTGTATCTAACTTATCATTCAAATATGTAACTTGCTTAATATGTGCATTCTTTAGCTCTTCCAACGTGGAAAGATATTCTTTTGTAAGGTTAGACCTATCCTCGTAGACCTTTAATCTTTCAGCGTTTATTACAATTTCAATTTTATCCTTTTCTTCGCCCTGCTTCTTTAGTTCAGATAGCTTTTTAGTAAGGTCTTCGTCTTCTTTCTTTAGCGTATCTAACAAATTAGCAATCTTTTTTTGCTCTCCGACAACTAATAATGATGCATTTTTAATAACTTCAATCTGAAATCTTTTTGTCTCAGCCTCAGCCTTCGTTGCACTAATTTCCTTTTCGAGGACCTCTATATCCGTTCTTGAATATGCCTTCTCTGGAAGGACAACAGCGATTTCGGCAGATTTCAGCAACCCTTCCTTTTTGGATAAAGCCTTTTCTCGTTCCTTGACAATCTCAACCACCGCATCCAATAAAAACTCAAGCATGGTAGCCAATCTCTGTTTCGCCTCAATAAGTTTTTCTCTTAGTTTAATGTTATTCTTAAGTTCCTTAATAATATCCTCCATACGTACAGGGTCTTGAAGCGTTTTACCAAACGCTGTCAGTTCCTCTTCCTTTTTTCTATCGTTTTCGTTTTGGCTTTTCAGATATTCAAGCCCTTTCTTTAATTCCTCTGCCCTTTGTTTTGCAAGTTCGGCAAATGGTTTTTCATCTAACTTTTTCTCTTCGGCAGGTGCTTGTTTCTCAGTGTCATTAGTTTCCTTTGTTGCCGTAACGCCTGGCAAATCCAGCGGAGAATGAAAACCACGTTCTCCAAACGTAGTTTTCATAAAACCTAAAACTAAAACGATGAGAATAATACCTTTAAGAGTGATTCTTTTGCTTTTCATCATAAAATGCTTTGCTCTAAAGAGGATGTTACCCCTCCCTCCCCTGGAGGGGGAGGGATTTGTAGGGGACGGTTTAAATTGTTTCCTGGTTTATTTTAACAAAAAAAAGACGCACCTCAAGAACTTTTCTCAGTATGCTGTCATCTATGAAAACGTTGTGCACATAATGAAGTATATGGGAATTGACTATCACAAACAATACTTTATTGCAACAGTAACGGATTAAAATAGGTGGGTAGTTCTAAAAAGTACTTAAACAACTTTTTCATAGATGACAGAAGCAGCCCTAAATACATCTTCTGGTCTAATGAGTTCCATACATATTGGCTGGTTGCACGTCCTCTTTTCACACGGACTGCATGGCACGTCCTTCCTTACCACTACTGAGTTTGCAGAGCGGGGACCGTAAATGGTGGGGTCTTTTGGTCCGAAGATGGCAACGAGGGGGGTGCCTAAGATGGATGCAATCTGCATAGGACCCGTATCGCCGCCAATAAAAAGGTCAGCAAGCCTGATTAGTTCTACCAACTGCTTAATTGAGGTTTCACACGAAACTATGCCCTTCCTGGTCATAAGAGAAACAATTTTTTTTACCGTATCATACTCTGAACCGTGCCAGGTAAAAATCACGTTTGCATCCCACTCATTAACCATCATATCGCCCAGCCGAGCATAATTCTCCTCATCCCAGCGCTTATACGAACCAAATTCACTTGTACCTGGATGAACCACTACAGTTGGTCTGTCAGCGATGTTATTATTTCTTAAAAAGCCTGATATGTATTCCCTGTCTGGAGAAGAAATGGGGATGTCAACCTTTTGCCCATTATATTGTATATTTAGAGGTCTTAACAGTGCCAGGTCTTTATCTATTTTGTGCAGTTTACGATTATCGAGATAAACATGACAATTAGTAAATAAATAACTAAATTCTTTACAATACCCGCGCCCAAACCCTATTCTTTTCTGCGCCCCACTAAGGAAGGTCAATACCCCACTTCTGAGATTACCCTGAAAGTCTATTGCTATGTCATATTTCCATCCTCTTAGCTGGCGAAAGAAGTGGATAATCTCCCTTACAGTTTTGAAAAAGCTTAAGGGATTTAAAAGACCTTGCGTCCATTTCTTTCTTGGGAAGAAGACCACCTCATTTAGGTCAGGGTGTCCTATGATAAGGTCTTTTACCCTGTCCTCAACGAGCCAGCCGATATAGGCATCAGGAAACGACGCCCTCAGCGCTCTCATTGCCGGCAACACATGCACCACATCGCCAATGGCGCTTAAACGCACTATAAGAATCTTTGTCTTGTTAACCATTTTACTACCCGACTTCTATCCCACACATAAAGACTATTACCTTCTCAGAAGCAAGACTTTTTGCGTATGGAACTCTTGGAAAATCTTTATACAGTGCCATATTTTTAATTTAAATTTATTTTTAAAACTAATTTAATCTTATTAATTTCCTTTATTCAAACCACTTTACGACTGTTTATTACTAATTTATTGCTAATTTATTACTAATTTCCCTCTGCCAAAACCCAATACCCGGATTTTTTAGAACCCTCATGAATCACTTTGCCATCACGTTTTAACTCTTGCATTAAATTGTTTATATCCCTTGACTTCAATTCAGGGAATACATCTTGAAAATCTTTTGAAAAGCCTTTCCCTTTTGTTGTTAAATGTTTTAATATAAGTTCTTTTTTTTGATTTCGTGATAGTCCAGCAAGGCGGGTATGTATGCCTATTTTCCCCTTATAAGCATAATAATTGTGAGAAAGAATATACTTTGCCCCTTTTGTCCTTCCAACTTGCTCAATAATACCAAGGTCTAAAAACCTTTTCTTATATTCTGCATTAGATATTACCTCTTGTTCACGAATCTTTTCCAATTCGTATATTTCTTCAAAAGAAAGTATTACCTGTTTTTCGTTTGCCACTTTTTCAAGAAAAAGAACAAAGTTTTTATCTTTAACTTGAGCAGGAATATTGAGTCGTACAGAAAAAGCGTCACTTTTAGATAAGTCAGGCAAACCCTTCCCTTCTTTCATTGTAATTTCAAAAATATCATTCATCCCCTGACCAGAACGCTCAACAAGTCCAGCCTTTTCAAATGTTTCTGCTAACCTACGATTTCTCCAAGCAGAACGTGAAAGAATGTTCTCTATGGTAACACCTTGAACAAACCCACCAGGACTTTCTATGAAAAAGTCTGAAGGAGACGTCTTAATAAATATTGATCTTCCTTTAATTGTATAATCTCGATGAGTAACAGCATTGAGCAAAGCTTCGCGTACAGATTTCTCATCAAAAGCAAATATTTCTCTCTGAAACAATCCCTCTTGCAAAGGTATTCGAATATTACGTGAATTGATTGTCTCCCAAATCTCATCGTAAATAAAAATAAATGGAGCTCTCCATGATTTTCTAAAATCATGAGCAGTTTTCTTAGGATCTTGCCTCCATTCAAAAATAACTTCAGCATCGGGGAGTAGTCGATCTATGATTTCTTTCTTCCCAAGTAGGATAAGGCAAGCGTAATTTAGACCATCATTAGTTACGAGACTAAGATTAGAAAGCATTTGCTCATTAGTAATTTTCAAATAATCATTTCTTTTGGCTTTCTTAGCCCATAAGTCTTTCAGCTTTTGAATTGCCCCACTATCCAAGTCTGAAATTGTCAACCCTGGTATTGTAGAACAAGAAAAATCTGGCTCGGTTTCATTGAGGATTCGTTTTAACGTCATGATATCCATTTCTACTAATGACTCGCCAGCCCTCATTGGATACGTATACTTTCCCGTGGATCGGACAGGTTGTTCAATAGGATGTGAAGGAACATGAAAAACAACTACACGCCCATCTGGATGGATAACTTCTTCAACATCTATCCTGATTTTCAACTTACTTAATAGCTCATTAGAGAGTTTATTATGTGTTCCACTATATACTTTTGTGCCAACTACTTTTTTATTATTTCGTACACCTAATAGCAATTTACCTCCGCCTTCATTAGCAAGGGCTGCACAATAATCAGCAAGGTTAGCATCGCTATATGCGTTACGAGCCTCCTTAAACTCAAGATGCAAATCCTCTGTCTCTTTTAGCCAGTCATTTAGTTGTTCGATAGTTGTCATAAGCTATTATATTTAAACATTAATCTAAATAACTTTAGTAGTATTATTCCCGAAATATAAACTGCTTTAACTGCGATTTTGTTATGAACTTTTAAGACGCTTTCCGTTGGTTCAAGCATCCTCGACCAAACTGTAAATTTATGTTTAATCTATAATATCAAATTATTAAAAGCAAGCGGTTATTAAGATGGTGTGGCTTCAAGTACATGGAAAATGCCGAAAAAGCAACGGCGTGTGGAGACCGGTTTTAACCCTGCATGGTGGACGAAATCAAGTGGTTCTCGGTTCCAACAGCAGCCGAGCTTTTCAGCATGGCGGTCAGCTTTACGGTCTTGCCACCTGCCCAGCCACTCACGGTCGCTGCGTCCATGCTCAAGGAGGAGGATGCGTCCGTCCACCCGACAAACCCTTGCCATCTCCCGCAGGGCAGCCACTGGGTCGGGAAAGGTGCATAAGGTAAGGGAAGAGACGACCGTATCGAAGCTCTGGTCGGGGATATCAAGTGCCTCTGCGTCCATAATCATGAAAGTAATGTTCAGCCCCAGGTGACTTGCCCTCTTGCGTGCAATCTCTAACATCGCAGGACTCAGGTCAATGGCAGTAATGTGGCAGTTCCCGGGGTAGTGTCGAAGGTTCTTTCCCGTTCCCACGGCAATTTCCAGAACATTGCCTGACGCCCTTTGCAGCAAATTACGGCGGAGTTTTCTGATACCCAGGAAATCGGGTATCCCTTCAACTAAATCATACCAGGGGGCAAATTTGTCATACTTTTGCCGTATATCCTCTTTAACGGCTTGGATACTTTCATCACAATTCTTGTTCATACCTTATGGTTTAATCTTTGTGCCGAGCAGGTCAAAAGACTTGCGAATCCACTCAGGATGTCCAGCCGTGCCCTCGGCGGTGGACTCCCTGGTGACGCTACACTCGACTTAAGCATATCATATCGAGTTACCCTATTCATTATCGTCTGCTTCTTTTTCGTCCTTTTCACCTTCTTCCTTCTCAGCAGTCTCTTCCGGTTTAGACCCTTCCTCTATTAAAATTTGCATAACTTCTTCTTTTAGTATTTCTAACTTTTTATCCAATTCTGCAATTATTTCCTGGTAGCCCGGATTTTCGTACTGATTATCAAGCTCTAAAGGGTCTTCACGAAGGTCGTAAAATTCTTTTTCGCCAGTAAGGTATTCTATTAATTTAAATTTAGATGTCCGAACTCCATAAAAAGTTTGTTTTACCAAGAATTGTGTTTTTTGACCTATAAACTCAATCCAGAATTCATCTCTCAGACGGGCAGTTGTATTTTTCAGAATTGGGACGAGGCTTTTGCCATCGAACTCAAAATCCTGTGGTTTTTCAATGCCTGCAAGCTCAAGAATCGTCGGGGCAATGTCAATGTTAAGAACGAGATTTTCCTTATCAATTCTTCCTCCAGGAATATCTGGAACATAGATTATGAAAGGCACCCGAATCGCCTCCTCATACGGGCTTGCTTTTCTGTCTAATCTATGCTCACCCCATAAATATCCGTTATCAGAGGTAAAGATAATGACGGTGTTTTTCAGTAAATCTTTCTTTATAAGTTCATCTATGATACTCCTTATTCCCCTATCAACAGCCTGCAATGACCTCAACTGGTTGCGAGTGAATTTATCTAAATCCCATTGCCTTTTTCCGGTAAAGGATTCTCTATTTTGAACCATAGGATTGTTTTTATCGCTAATATCTTTTTCATTATAAGAAGGCGGTCGGTGATGAAAGTCTCTAAACATGTGTTTGTCTTGCTCCGCTGGCGTTGCAGGATCATGAGGAGCAAAAGGGGTTAGATACAGGAAAAAGGGGCGGTTATTATCGTCATTGATAAATTTCAGGCTCTCTTCAAAGAGAAAATCCGTCGAATAGTCAGATGGATTCTCTATTTCTTTTCCATCAATGTTGACAGAAAAATCAGTATAGCCTTTGCCAGATGGAGGGTTGACTGTAGGTTTGGTGAAGGCTATCCATTTATTCCAGCCAGGGGGAATGTAAGGCGAAATACGGTAGTACTCATTCATATACTTTCCAATTAATGCTGTTTTGTATCCTTTATTTTGCAGCCAGACGGCAAGTGTTAGTTTGTCTTTTCCACTATCCTTGAAGCTTGGCGCACCACCGTATGGCGGCTTATTTGCAAGTATTCCTGTATTATGACTATAAAGCCCTGTAAGAATACTTGCCCTCGATGGACAACAAAGAGGGGTAGTAACAAATCCTTCTTTAAATTCAATTCCTCGAGCTACGAGTTTTTTTCGTAAATTTTCCATCGCCCATAAAGTGTCAGTCCTCTGGTCATCTGTAACGATCAATACAAAATTTAGCCGACGGTCCTCCTTCTGTGTGGCTAATTTCTTTGATTCTCCCAAAAATTTGGCTGAACAACCAGCACAAACAACCAGCGCTAAAAATATTAACGCACAAATTACTTTTTTATTCCTCATCATGCGTTTAATGGGATTAAATTATTAAGATAAGAGCGGCGCCAGATAAGTATGGCGGAGGGAGTAGGATTCGAACCCACGGGAGACTTGCGCCTCCAGCAGTTTTCAAGACTGCCGCCATAGTCCACTCGGCCATCCCTCCAAAGAGTCACGAGTTGCGAGTCATGAGTTAAGAGTCAAAATCATAGACTCCTGACTCAGGACTCAAGACTCGTAGACTTGTTGATTACAGGCCGTTCCACTTGCAGACTTCATCCAGGACCTTTTCTTCTACGAATATAGGCGTGTTCTTTTGCATGGCAAGAGCAATTGCATCGCTTGGACGGGAATCTATCTCCACAGACTCGCCATTCTTCAGAAGAATCAGTTTGGCAAAAAATGTGTTATTCTTCAGGTCGTTGATTATAATTCGTGCAAGGCCGGCACTCAGTCCTGTAATCACATTATATAGCAAATCGTGGGTAAGAGGTCTTGGGGTGGGAATCTCTTTTACTGCCCTGTCTATTGCCCAGGCTTCGTGTAAGCCAATAACGATTGGAAAGCTTCTCTGTCCATCCTTTTCCTTTAAGATGATTATCTGGTGGTCATTTGTTTCCGAAATCATTATCTTGGATAATTCCATTTGTATCATTGGATGCACTCCTATTTGGGTTGATGGTGATACGGGGTAAAAGGGTTTAATTATCCACTTAAAACTTTAAATAAATAACGTTGTCAATTTTATCAGATAAGTAAGGTTTGTCAAGTTTTTTTGCTGCGATGTAAAATACTGGGTGTTAAGACAATATTTTTCTAACAATCTCAACGGCTTCTACCGTGTGGGGGACGATAACTTCATTTGCGCCAACCTTTAACAATTCCTGCTTTTCATCCTCATCATGCCCTCTGGCAATTACAACGATTTCGGGATTGTATACCTTTGCATATCTTATTGCCAACTTTTTTACATTTATATCTGGTAATGCAAGGATGAGGATATTTGCCCCCATAATATTTGCCTTTATTAGCACATGGTGGTTAATGGCGTCACCGAAGATATAGCGATACCCTTCTTGCCGTAGTTCTTTAATTCTTTTTGGGTCATGTTCAACAACCGTTATATCATAATTGCTACGCAGTTCTTTTGCTACAAGGCTGCCCGACCTCCCGAAACCACATATTACTACATGGTTTTTAGATGCTGGTCCTACCTGTTCAGCTTCTGCTATATATGGGCGAGAAAAAAGTCCCGGTATAATCTTAAGCAACGAGAGCCTTGCAAACATGGCATATACCCGTTCGGACTGGCTTATAGCAAGCGGAGTCAGGACGATAGTAATCAATGAGGCGGTGATTGTAGAAGAAAACACCTTTGGGGATATAAAGCCGTATTGCTGGCCGAGCGTCAGCATGACAAAGGAGAATTCACCTATTTGAAGCATGCTCATACCAACCTTTATAGCAGTCTTGCCATTGTAACCTAATAACCATGTGGGAATGGAACAGGTAAGAAACTTTCCAAACACTATCAGGGTGACAATCGCTATTACCTGATGTAGATTTTCGATTAGTGTTTTTGGGTCAATAAACATACCTACGGAAACAAAGAACAGTACTACAAAGACATCACGCAGGGGTTTAATCTGCACCGCGATTTCGAGATTGCATTCTGCTTCAGAAAGTAAGAAGCCAACGATAAAGGCGCCAAGGGCGATTGAGAGCCCGAGCATGTAAGTGGTTATGGAAACCCCTATAGCAATCACCAGCACAGAGAGTAGGAACATCTCCTTGTTTTCCGTCCGGATGACGATGTGCATTACCAATGGTAAAAGCTTTCTGCCAACAATTATAATAAATGCCACCACTGCTAAACCACCCGCAAGGACTACGAAAAGGTCAAAGATACTGCCTTTAGCTATTCTTGAGAAATTGGAAATAAAGAAAATCATTATCACTGCTGCCAGGTCCTGTACTATCAGCCAGCCTATGGCAATTTGACCGTGCAGGTATTCAAGTTCGCCCCTTTCGGAGAGTATCTTTGCAACAATCATGGTACTGCTGATGGCAATAATCATTCCTACTATGATTGAATCTAAATAAGAATAACCAACCAGCCTTGTCATAAGAAATCCTATTGCCACCATTGCTGTTACTTGAGACATGCCGCCTATAATAGCAATCTTCCATACCTTGCTTAAAACAGAGAACTTGAACTCCACTCCCACCACAAACATTAACAACGCAACGCCTATCTCCGCAAGGGAAGAGATTTCTTCAACCTTGTGGATAAGACCAAATCCATGTGGTCCAATCATTATTCCGACTATTATGTAGGCGGGTACAACGGATTGTTTGAGCCTGTTGGCTAATACGCCAAATAGCAAGGAGGCAGTAATTATAATTATGATGTCAATGATTAGACTGATTGATTGTACTTCGTGCATAAGTACCTTTCTGATTCAGGATAACCTGTCTAAATGTGTATTGCCGAGCAGGTTCGTTCTTTATATCATATGGCAATATATGATTCCAGTTGATTTTCTTTAAAGTTTTGCTTAAAATGAGAAAGCATTTGTCCTTAAAAGAAAGAAAGGGGATAAAAAATGAAAAAGATTTTGTTACTAATCGGAATTGTGCTTGTGCTTGCATCACCATTTTCGGTTTACTCAGATGATGTGTCAGAAAAAATTAATTCACTTGAGATTACCATCTCAAATCTGACAATAAGGATTGATGCCCTCGAGAAAAGGCTTGCAGCCATTGAAAAGATGCTCATAAAATCCCCTTCAGGCGGACAAAGGTCAGAAGCAAAAGAGCCTGCTAAAGAATTAAGGGTCGAACCAAAACCAAAAGAAATCGCACCCCTTGGTCCGGAGGATTTCATAAGCATTAGCGGTGGCTTTTTACTGTGGAGTGTTAACTATAAAGCATCCCTCGGCGATACCATCTTCAGTGGGGAAATTGAAAATCAATCCATAAAAAGTTACAAAACAGTAATATTCAATATTAAGGTATTCGATGAAAAGGGAACTGTTTTAGGAGGCCATGACTTCTATGTGCAGGAACTTGACAGAGGCGCTAAAGTGCCATTTGAGGTAACAATATTTGGCGTTAACATGAAGTCAATTGCGAGATATGAAATAAAGTTCGATAGGGGATTTTAGAGAGGTCAAGATGTGAAGAGGTTAAAAAGCCTTTTTACCTTCAACAGGAATTGGAGATAAATGGGCTTGAGATACTGTGATTTTCCTTGCCTTTTTACTACTGGTTCAATATTATAACGGAAATATGAGTCAAAACATCTTATAACCTTGAATCATAAAAGGTGTGCATTATGGATGGCAAAAATTATATAAACGGCAAATTCGTTGCTTCTAATACTAACAAAACGTTTGAGAGCCGTAATCCCGCCAATACAGATGAGATTATCGGTACTTTTCCTACGTCAGACGAAAAGGACGTTAATATAGCTGTCGAGGCTGCATCTAATGCCTTTCCATCCTGGCGAAGTTTGTCCCGAATTAAAAGGGGAGAATATGTTGACGCCTTCACACAGATTATTAAAAGAGACCACGAGGAAATCTCACGCCTTGTGGCGAGGGAATGTGGAAAGGGCATAAACGAGTCAAGGGCTGATGTAACCGAGGGGATTCACATGGTTCAATACTGCTTCGCTACCACAAGGATGCCTTTCGGCGATGTTGTTGCCTCAGAGATTGCAGAGAAGGACTCCTTTATGCGCAGAAAACCAAAAGGGGTTGTTGCTGCTATATCTCCGTGGAACTTTCCTTTTGCAATTCCTCTCTGGCTTATAGGGCCGTCAATAACCGAAGGAAATACAAGTATCCTCAAACCTTCCAGTGAAACGCCAGCCGTTGCCCACAGGATGTCAGAGGCATTTCATGAGGCAGGATTCCCTCCAGGTGTGATAAATGTCATTTACGGCTCAGGCGGGGAATGTGGAAATACCCTGGTAAAGCGTTTAGAAACTGTAGTTGTACTTTTTGTAGGTTCGTATGAAGTTGGCGCAGGAATCAAGAAGATATGCGCAGAATATTCAAATAAGATGTGCGCTTGTGAGATGGGGGGTAAAAATGCAATAATTGTATTGGACGATGCCGACCTTGATATTGCCATTAAATCTGCTGTTATAAGCGCCTTTAAGACTACTGGACAGCGATGCACGTCTACAAGCAGATTAATTGTTCATAAGAAGGTACTCTCTAAATTTGAAAAAGGTTTTGTTGACATGGCTAAAAGAATGCGCATTGGTGACCCTTTGAATGAAGACGTTTTTATGGGTCCTTTAATAAATGAAGCTTCCGTTAAGAAGGTTACATCTTATAATGACC
>JACQHT010000040.1 GCA_016198835.1 Planctomycetota bacterium
CGAGGTAAGGAAACCCCTGCATTGATTCTTCTGAAATCCGGGATATATCATCGCTATTGATTACAAATAGCTCAGTATTGCGCTCATTGGCAATCTTACCGATAAGCGGAAGGTGTTCTTTTTCAGATGTAAATAATTTCCCGTGCTCTGGAATTGTGCTCGAAATAGCTCTGGCAACGTCGCTTGTTGTAGGTCCCATAATGTCAAGGTGGTCGGCACGGACGTTGGTAATCACCCCCATATTGGACCTTATTATCTTATGTTCTGATATCAATTGAAGCTCTGGTTTTAGCGCCATGCATTCAATAACAAGGCTTTCGACCCGTCGTTGGAGGGCTAATGAAATAACCTTCATCTGTTCCTTTATGGTTGGATTTCGTTGGCGAGGGATTTCTTCTTCTTGCCCGTCTTCGTAAATGATTCTTGGGCTTGAGCCAGTGGTCTTGGCAAGGGTTTTTATACCACCCGCCCGTAACCCTCCAGCAATCAAGCGGGTTACGGAGGACTTTCCTCTGGTACCGTTTACATGAATCCTGATGGGAATCCTTCTTAGATTCCGGTTATGCAAATAGTATTCGATAATCCCATAGATGATAGGACAAGCCAATGCTCCCAAAAGGGTACAGAATTCATGTAAGGTAGTCATATGAAAAAAAAGGCGAAGAGGCTAAGAGGTTAATAGGCTAAGAAGTAAAAAACAAAAAACTTTTTACCTTTTAGCCTTCGAGTGAGGTTTATTTATAATAAGCCCCTGCGTTGTAAAGTTCTTTCAGGTTTTCAAGGACTTGCTCAAAAACCTGTTTCCAATCATTTCCTACCCTGAAGGCGAACATGGCGTTGCGGGGGTTCCCCATTGTCTTTATAGAGTTCCTGAACCTGGTTCTTAAATTGTCTCCCGCATATAAGTGGTCATAAACATATTGCATACCGTTTATAAAATCCTCAAGTGTAATGTCAACAAATCTGTGCACGACATGGGCAGTGTCATAGTATTTCCAGTCTGTGGGGAAATTTTTTCTGAAGATTCTGCCTTCTGAGCTAAGACGGTGAAATAGCGGGGTATTGGGAAATGGGCAGTCTATACCAAAGGTGAGGATGTCTATATTATTGTTTAATATAAAATCTGTCATTTTCTTGAACGAATCCTTATCATCGCCATCTGCCCCAAAGACAACAGAACCCCACACGACTAAACCGTGGTCGTGTATTCTCTGGATAGCATCGTGGTATTGATGTACACCGAGCCGGAGGTTGGTTTTCTTATTCATTTTTTCCAACACCTGTTCGTTGGTTGATTCAATGCCTATTAACATACCAAAATTTCCACTTTTTGCCATATAATCAAGCACAACAGGGTCCTGCGAGATATTGAGCGCCGTAAAGCCAAGCCAGTCTTTTTTAATACCCCTTTCGACCATGCCCTTGAAGAGGTTTCTTGCCCGCTCATTAGACTTTACACTGTGACCATAAAAATTATCCTCGGCAAGCATCAAGCCCTTGTAGGTTGTTGCTTCCATTTCGGCGAGAACGTCTTCATAAGGTCTTTCTCTAAATTTTCTTCCCTGGAAGGTTGGAACGCTGCAAAAGTCGCAGGCATTTGGACAGCCTTTGGTAGTAATTATGGAGGAAAATTGGTAACCGTATTTCCCCTTCATAAGTTCTCTGTCTGGGTAGATATTTTTCAACTTTGAAAGTGGGGGTAATCCCCCATTATAGATTTTTTTGAGTTTTCCCTCTTCGAAGTCCTTAATAAGTTGCGGCCACACCTCCTCCGCCTCTCCCACAACGACAGCATCTGCATACTTAGCTACTTCATCGGTCATAACAGAAGCATGGATGCCTCCAATTACTACTGGAATACCTTCTTTTCTACATACTGCAGCAATCTTATATGCTCTGGCAACCTGATATGTTACGGCAGTGATTGCAACGAGGTCTATCTTTCTGTCTTTAAAGGTGATATTCTCTTCTTTTTCATCTAAAGCAAGCTCTTTATTTTCATCTATAACGTCAAACTCCCAATTGCCAGGTGTTAGTGTTGCTATATAGGCAAGATTTAACGGCATCTGCACTATAACCGTTATGCTTTCCTCACCGTGGCGTCCCGGGGGGTGAGGGTTTATCAGCATCATTTTTCTCATCTTTTTAATCTCCAACTTTTAATAACCAAATATTAACTACGGTCTTATGCCATGCTTCCTTGATAAGAGGGCTTTCTTAAGATTAAGTTGGCTACCCTCCAGCCAGATGATACTACGGCACATACGCCGGGCCCTGGATTTGTCCAGTGACCGGCGAGATACAAATTTTCTATCGGTGTTTCATGTGGAAGTCTCTCTTTACCTGTTTGACTTGGTGTTACAGCCCATCCATAGGCTGCTCCTTTTGAATTTAGGGTGTAACGTTCAAGCGTCTTTGGCGTAGCAGCTTCTATTACTTCTATGCTTCTTGATAGATTGGGAATGTATGTTTCAAGGAATTTAATGGTGCTATCTTTCATATCTTCTTTGAAGGTATCCCAATCTTGAATATCGTCATAATTATTTTTAAGAGAAACTACAACGGAAATAATTTGTTTGCCTCCTGGTGCAAGGGTTGAATCAACCCTTGTTGGAACGGATATATATTTCCACCCGTCTTTTGAAAGCAAAGTATTAGAATGATAAAACCCCCTTTTGAGATTGGAAAGGTCAACGTCTGAACCTAAACCCAAATATAACAAAAAGAACGACGTACTTTCTTTCATCCTATATAATTTATGGAGATATGTATCCTCAATTTCTTCTTTTGCAAGTGTAAAGAACGTCTGCCTTGCATCAATATTTGAGACAATAATATCAGATAAAATCTCCCTGCCGTCCTCTAATTTTACCCCTGTAGCCACCTTGTTATTGAATAATATCTTTTCTACCTTTGAGGAAAGTAAGAGTTGTCCATCAAGCTCAGTAAATCGTTTTGTAATGGTATCAGCAAATTTTTGCGCTCCTCCTTTAGGATAATATGCCCCGTCTTTGAGGTAATTCACAAGCATCTGGCACATGCCAATGGTTGATATCTCATCTGGCGGCGAACCTATATAGCCCCACTGGGCTGACAACAACATTTTCAATTCGTCATTATCAAAAAATTTATCAAGCGTTTCTTTAAAGGTAAGCCCTCCATATTTGTTTATGAGGGGACTATTTTCATCGTCATTTATTGTTGCCCAGTATAGTTTGATAAACTCCTTAAAAAAGGGCTCAATATTACCCTTCTCAGCAGGATATTTCTGTTGTAGTAATGCTATATATTCATCAATCTCTGCGGGAATATCGAGGCTCATGGATGGAAAGACCAGACTATCCATCGGGTCGAGCCTATAAAACTCCATATTAATATTTAGCTCTTTTAAGCACCTTCCTACGATGCTCCACCTACCGCACCCCCCGATATGATGGACGGCTGAATCAAAGATAAAACCTTTCCTTTTAAAAGAGGTACAGTACCCACCGGGTGTGTGGTGCTGTTCTATAATTAGCACCTTTTTTGACGCTTTTGTTAGAAATGTACCGCAAACCAGTCCCCCTATTCCCGCGCCTATAACAATTACATCGTATGATGGCTCTAAGTGTAACTTATCCATTATCGTCTATCATCTTCTTTAAGTAAAGCTAATTCCCTCAATTACACCACACAAATACTTGCCCACAAGCCATAACTACAAATACTTAGAGATTATCAAGTTGGAACAATTCCCCATATATGAAAACGAATTTATCAAGGCGTTATCCACCTTCACTTCTCTGCTTTCATTAGGCACGCAGTCGAGGTCGCATTCGCTATCCGCTTCTTTATAATTGATAGTCGGTGGTACGGTATTGTTATTTATTGCCATTATGCATGCTGCAGCTTGTAGTGCACCTGAGACATCGAGGCATTCACCTGTCATGGATTTTATGGCGCTTGTTGGGATATGCTTTGCATAGTTCCCGAAAACCTCTTTAATAACCCTGGTTTCGGTTCTGTCGCCTGTAACAGTTGAGTTGGCATTGGCTGATATATAAGAAATATCCCTGGGTGTAAGCCCAGCATCATTTAATGCCAGTGAGATTGACCTTATACCACCTTCGAGTCTATCTGCGGTACTGAAGAACTTTCTTGGATTAAATACGGTTGCGTAACCTTTAACTTCTGCATATATAGTAGCGTTTCTTCGAAGAGCGTCTTCCAGACTTTCAAGAATCAACAAAGCTGCTCCTTCACCAAGGATAAACCCATTACGTCTTCTGTCGAAAGGAGCGCAGATTTCTTCACCATTATTTTTACTGCCAGATAATATGCCCGCTCTCAGAGCTGCCCAGTATATATCTGGAGTTAGTCCATAAACACCACCTGCAAGAACGGCTTTCACCCTTTGCATCCTTAGAAAATCCGAGGCATATATTATTGCATCAATAGCGCTTGTTTCCCCAGTTGAAATGGTCGAATTGAGCCCCTTCACCTGGCAGAAAATAGAAGCCCTGCTGGCAGGGGCATTCAGTACGGTGTTTGGAAAATCCATCGGGTTTACATAGCTTGGACCTTCTTTTAGCGCTTCGAGATCAAATTGGCTAATGCTGTTTATGCTGCCGAAGGTCGAACCGATGACTATTCCAAGGTCCTCGCTTCCGTAAGTGTTGTTGCCTAAATTAGCGTCATCCATTGCAAGCTTTGCAGCCGCCGTAATTAAAAGAGAAGTCCTGTCAAAGTGCCTGATACCTTTTTGACCGAGATAAACCCTGGCATCAAAATCCCGGATTTCTCCTGCCGTCTTACATTGATAATTTGATACGTCAAATAACGTAACAGGTTTAATTCCACTTTGACCATTAGTAAGATTTTCCCAGAAGGACTCTTTTCCTGTTCCCACAGGTGAAATAATTCCAATGCCTGTAATTACAATTCTATCCGTCATTTCATGAAGGTGTAGGAGGATGGCACGCCCTGCTCCTACCTAATATGTATAAAAGGAAAATTATAAACTTATATTTATAATAGAATACTTATAGAATAGACTTTAGGAAGGCTGATATAACTACAAGTCTTTCAA
>JACQHT010000043.1 GCA_016198835.1 Planctomycetota bacterium
CGAAGCGTTCTGGACGTAAATATCACCCCCCCTTTCTCTGATGAATAAACCTCAAGAATTTTTGTAAAAAGTTTATAACTCTAAACAGATTGTATTTAGTGTGTTAAAAGCGTATCATAAGCAGATACTACTGTCAAGCAAAAAAACCCAACCCTTACATTTTTTTTCATATAGACATATTATCATTGTATATGTTAAAATTTTCAATCCGCATCAAACGGACTGGACTGAGCACACAATCCTGTATTACACAGATAGTTAAGATATTATATCACCTTAGAGAGGAAGAAATTATGGCTTGTAGTGAGCGAAGCGAATCTAATGGAATAAGAATAGTGGCTGAACTTATGGCAATCTCTGCACGTACTGCCCCAAAGAGTAAGGGGGAGGATTTCGTTAAGATAATGATTATCGAAGGTGATGATGTTGCAAAACTTGCTTATTCGATGGTTGAATACGGCAAAAAAAATCAAAAGAAGAATTTTGATAGAGACGGTAAGAATGTAAAAGATTCATCATCAGTTTTGCTTATCGGTATAAAGGATGCAACCACCTGCGGGCTAAACTGCGGGGCGTGTGGATTTAATACTTGCAAAGAACTTCAACCAAAAGAGCAAGCGGAATTTAAGGGACCCCAATGTGCGCATCGCTTGCTCGATATGGGTATTGCTCTGGGTTCGGCTGTTAAGACGGCTGGACTGCTTAACGTTGATAATAGAATAATGTACCGCATAGGGGCTGTTGCACGGAAGATTGGTCTCTGTGGTTGGGATTTCGTTATGGGTATTCCTCTATCGGCAACAGGGAAAAATATATATTTTGATAGAAAAACATGAACAAGTAGACAGTAGATAGTAGACAGTAAACAGGGAGAGAAATTTTCCTTTTTCCCTGTATGCTGTCTACTGTCTACTAAACCTATCACCTATGACCCATAACCTATTACCTCTTAGTGGCAAAAAGATTCTTATAACCTCTGGCTCTACGCGGGCGTATCTGGATGCCGTGCGGTATATAAGTAACATATCTACGGGCAGATTGGGCAGAGAAATCGCCACAGAGGCGCTCCGACAGGGCGCATCAGTAACGTTACTTTATGGTACAGGTAGTTCTATTCCGCTTGTAGGGGCAGGTTTTAAACCTGCCCCTACGAATGCAATAAACCACCTTACACTAATAGAGGTCGAGACCGTTAACGACCTCCTGACGACTCTTCAAAGAAAATTAAAGAACACCCATTTTGACGCCATCATTCACGCAATGGCTGTGCTCGATTACGTACCTGAAAGATACATTGAGGGCAAAGTCCCTTCTTCGGGAGAAGATGAATGGATAGTCAAGCTGGTAAAAACGCCAAAGGGAATAAATATAATCAGGGATTTATGGTCTGAGGCATTTCTTGTCGGGTTCAAATTAGAGGTTGGGAAGACAAAGGACGAGCTTCTCCAGATTGCAAGAAACTTTCAAGTCCAATGTAAGGCAAACCTCATCGTTGCTAATAGGCTGGAAGATATAAACAATGACAGGCACACTGCATATTTTGTAAACAATAAGGGCGAGCTAACAGGCGTATTCCACAACAAAAAAGCTATTGCAGAGGGTTTGATGAAAACACTTATTTCTTGAATGGCAACCCTCATTTTGATATAAATAAATGGAACCTTAGATTCATTATAACGTCTAACAAACTACAAATTTTATTATTTGAAAGAGGTTTATTATGCAAACCAGACAAATTACGGTTATTTACGAAAACGGAGTCTTTAAACCACTCGAAGAGGTAAATGTAAAGGAACATGAGAAACTGTTAGTAACCCTCTACTCCGATGCTCAATGGCAAAAGGAGGTAAATGACCTTTTTAAAAAGGTTCATAAGAAGACAAAGAGTTTTTCCCCCAAAGAGATAGAAACTGATATTTCAAAAGCAAGAAAAGAGGTAAGGAAGCAGCTTAATGAAGCACACCGTACTGATTGACACTAACGTATGGGTCTCTGCTTTAATCAATCCGTTTGGATTGCCTGCGATGATCAAAAAGGCGTGGGTAGAACACAGGTTTAATGTCGTAGTCTCGCCGTTTATGCTTGAAGAACTTGCAGAAGTTCTCATCCGTCCACGTATTCACGTATTAAGGAAAAGTATCATCTAACCAGGGCAGATATCACAAAATTTATACGGCTGATAAATGAAAGCTCCGTCAAAGTAATTCCCACTGGTAATATTCATATCTGCCGTGATGTCTTAGATAACATTATGCTGGAGACCGCCATCTTGGGCAAGGCAAAATACCTTGTAACCAGGGATGACGATATCAAAAGAGATATTAATCTTTTTCATTATTTTAAAGAACATCAAATAGATATCCTTTCTGTTTCCCAGTTTTTGAAGATGCTTGAAACATAGTTATAAAGAACACTATAAACAATACAGGGTGAGCTAACAGGCGTATTTCACACCAAGAAAGCAATTGCAGAGGGTCTAATAAGAGTTTTAGAGTTAAAGAGTTGAAAGTTTAGAGTCAAATAACTCCCTACTCTTCACTCTTAACTCATTTATAGAGTATCCTCCGTAACGACCATATTTCTCCCGCCTTTTTTGGCGGAGTAAAGGGCTTTATCTGCCCGTTTAATTAGACTCTCAGCGGTATCGTGCCATTTACATGAGGCGACGCCAATGCTTGCCGTAACCGAAATCTTTTCGCCTCCAGTATTAAATTTCTGCTTTGAGATGCTTGCAAGCGTCCCCTCAATTACCTTCTGAACGAGCGTCCTGTTGCCCTCGTTCAGGATAACTGCAAACTCCTCGCCTCCATAACGCGCAACAAAATCGCCTTTACTGAAATAACTCTTCAAGAATGTTGAAATATTTTTTAAAACCTCATCCCCAACTGTATGACCAAACGTATCATTAATACGCTTGAAGCTATCAATATCAATTAGCGCAAGGGTAAAAGTAGTGCCTCTTATTTTACCCTTGTCAATCTTCTCTACGATTTTACTATCGAATGCCCTCCTGTTATAAAGCCTTGTTAAGCCGTCAAGCTGGGCTTCTTCCTTGACCTCTGATAATTCTTCATCTAAGGATTTTACTGCACGGGAAAGTTCCTCTATCTTTTTAGAATCACTTTGGTGTTTTTCCTCAATGACTTTTCTGGCATGGGCAATCTCGCCGGTTATACTTCTTCTTACTTCTTTTATCTCATCAAGGGTTAAGACCTTCTCTATGTTGGTTAGATTTTTATTTATATTAAGGGAAAAATTGGCGTTATCCCTGCCAAAGAAATATATACTTTCTACAAGTGAGGCGATAAGGGCTTTTAGTTCTTTATCCCTCCCTTCGATGAGAGACTTAATTAATTTCCACTGCTGAGCGACAAGCTTCTTTAGTTCCCTTTCGATAATATTGAGTTCTTCTGGAGGCAGTGTGGCTTTCAATTTTGCTATATAGGCGTCAATCATTTCTTTGAATCTATCGCTCTTTAAGTCTGGAATCTCCTGGGAGAATGTAACAAGGTGATAGAGGAGTTCAATAATTATGGTCTTTAATTTAGGAGTGAGTTCCGGGTCATGATTTTGAACCCTTACCCCCCCACTGTCCCCCCCTTGCGAAGGGGGGGGTAAAAGGGAGGTTGGCTCTGGACTTGTGCCGTTAGATGTACGAAGCGCATAAAGTGATACAAAGCCAATAACAAGGGTACACACCCCTATTACTATAGCCTCTGCCCAATTGCTACTCCATATAAGGTTCCCAGGTGGCACAGGCATCTTGCCTGTGGTAGTTTCCATAAAGGTCTTTTCGATAGGTTGTCTTTCTGCCTCAAAGCGGCTAAATATCTCAGGAGAATTTAAGCTGTAGTGTTCCTTGAGCTTTTCAAGCGCATTTCTATCCTTGTGAGTCCATAGTGCGCCATCTGGACCTCTATATGAGTAAACAACCTCGCTCTTTTTAGGTGCAGTAGCATTGACATGCGTCTGATGATGCCTTCGTTCCCAAACAGTTCTAATGGAGACAAAGATAATGATACCTAACACCATAAACAATATAATAAGTTGAGACGGTCTTTTTGAATTTATCATACAATACCTGCTTTATTTCCCAATTGCATAGAGATAGGTGTCGTTTGACCCTATGTAAATTGTACCATCATGTCCTATTGCCGGTGAAGATTCAATCCAGTCTCCAGTCTGGAATGTCCATTTAATGGTGCCGTCAGCGCCAATTGCATAGAGCTTCCCATCGCTCGAACCTGCGTAAACCGTTCCATCAGCATCTATGCAGGGTGAAGACGCAACAAAGCCTTCCGTCTTGTAGCTCCATTTAAGTGTACAATCGAAGGTAACGGCATAAATGGAGTTGTCATACGAACCAAAATAAACTGTCCCATCAGCGCCAATTGCAGGGGACGAATGCACAGCCTTGCCACTCTGCGCACGCCATTTTATTTCACCTTCTGGACCCAGGAGAAATAATCTGCCACTTTCCGAACCAATATAAACATTTCCATTAGCGTCAACGGAAGGAGAGCCGAAGGATGAATAAGTATTCCTTCCGACACGCTTCGACCATTTTAACTTGCCATCCGGGCTGAGGGCATAAACTACACCGCCGCCTGACAAGAAATAAATAACGCCACCCGCCTCAGGCGGGCTAACGGATGGAGAGGAGCTTATTGGACTTTGAACATGATATGTCCACCTTAATGTTCCAGAGGCATCAACAGCATAAAGGTTGTAATCCTGTGAGCCAAAGTAAATAATGCCATCCGGTCCTATAGTTGGGGAAGAAAAGATTCCTCCATTAGTTTTGTAGCTCCACTTAAGTTTTCCATCCGGGCTGATAGCATAAAACTTCTGGTCTCTCGAACCTACATATATTATATTATCGGCATTTATTGCAGGAGATGAAGTAACTTCTCCATCAGTCTTAAATGTCCACTTAGCTGTTCCATCGGGGTTTATAGCATGAAGCATCCCGTCAACAGAGCCAACATAAATAGTTCCATCCGTTCCTATTGCAGGGGACGATGTAATTCTGCCCTCAGCCTTGTAGCGCCATTTCATGTTATTTGTGGGAGAACCCTTATAGGGACTCCTGCCAGTATGCCCCGCATCATGGCGGAACATTTGCCATGATATTACTGCATCTCCTTCTGCATAAGTAATAGACGACAGATAACAGATAATAGACAACAGACAGCAGGAAATAGATAATATTCTTTTCAAAGGTTTAATCTCCTATTGCATAAAGTTTACCATCGCCAGAACCAAAATATATAATACGGTTTGACCCTATTGTGGGCGAAGAACGAATTACCCCCCTCGTTGGATAACTCCACCTTACAATCCCACCGGGGCTTATTGCATAAAGACGCTTATCCCAGGAGCCTATATATACATTGCCACCAGCGTCAACCGCAGGAGACGAAGTAATCGTACTGCCTGTAGGGACTGCCCACTTTAAAGTTCCAGCATTATTTATGGCATAAATCTTCCCATCATTAGAACCGAAATAGATTGTATCGTCTTGAGATATCGCCGGAGAAGAATCAATCCACTTCGTTGTGGAGTATTTCCACTTAAGGCTTCCGTCTGATTTGATGGCATAAAGTTTCCCATCCGTAGAGCCAACATAAATAGTCCCATCAGAGCCGATAGCAGGGGACGATGTAATTTGCGACCCGGTTTGAAACGTCCATTTCTCCGCCTGAGGCGGACCGTCAGGGTTTATAGCATAAAGGTTGCGGTCGTTTGACCCAACATAAATTGTTCCATCTATGCCAATTGCTGGAGAGGAATCAATGTACCAGCGGGTATAAAACCCCCACTTAATACGACCATCTGCGCCAACTGCATAAAGCGTATAATTATCAGAACCGAAGTAAATCGTTCCATCTGCCCCGATAACTGGTGAGGATGATATCCTGCCATTTATTTGACACGTCCACTTAATTTCCCACCCTATTCCTCCCCCTTCAGGGGGGAGGGTAGGGTGGGGGCTTACTGCAAACAATTTACCATCCCATGCACAAACATAAATTGTGCCATCAATACCAATCGCTGGAGAAGCGTAAATCTTGCTTCCTGTTGGCATTGCCCACTTAAGGGTGCCATCCTGATTTATGGCATATAGTTTTCCATCCACAGAACCCACATAAATTGTCCCATCCAACCCTATAGCCGGTGAAGAATCAACGGTGTCTTCGGTCTGGAAGTACCATTTTAGATTACCTTCTTTGGGACCATTGTATGGGCTATAGCCGGTATGCTGTGGGTCGTGCCTGAAGAGGGGCCAGGGAGAGTTTAGAGTTCGGGGTTCAGAGTTCTGAGTAAGGAATGAGGACTCTGCATTCGCCTCGAATCCTCTGATTATATAAATAATCACCCAGGCAAAAAATCCAACCCATAACAATATCAGCCACCAGGGCACCTTTCCGTACCTGGAATAATATTTTTCCTCCTTGTCAGAATCCGTGTCAGGTTTCTCAACGTCCATCATGAGCCTCCGCGCCCAGATGATTGGCGGGTTTATCAACTTTTTGTTCCCCCTCAAGTTCCAACATTTTAAACTTCGGGGCTTCAACATTTTTGTACTGCCCCCTTGCCCATGACCAAAGAAAAAGGGCAACAACACCCAACATGCCTACACCCATTACGGAAAGAATAAAGTAAAGGCTTTGCCGTATCCCTGTTTCACAAAAGAGGCAGAGTTCTATCATTATTTTTCCCTCTCTCAATAGCCAAAAGATTTATTGTAAAATGCAAATTGTAAATTTTAAACTTTAAAATTTGCCATGCCATGTCGGCATGACGTGGCACTTTTCAATTTTTTCTTGCCGGAGGGGAAGGGTATGTGTTCCCTTTGTTTATTCCCTATTGGCTATTTCCTATTCTGAGAATGCCTTCACGTAATACACCAATGCCCATCGGTCTGTCTCAGAAAGCTGCTTCCATGGGGGCATCATCGTCCCGGGAACACCATTGGATATTGTACGGAATATTTCTTCAAGCTTGCCTCCGTACTCCCACTCTTGGTCTGTAAAGTTGGCTGGCGGAGGAGTTACCTGACTTGCCAGACCTTTCCCATCACCATGTTCACCATGGCATAATACACAATTTGCCTCATAAAGTCCTTTGCCCCTTTCCAAAAGTTCTTTTGTAAGCGCAGGGGCTACCCCTGCAGCGGGTTGCCCTTCAGCAGGTTTTGCTTCTTCTTTTCTCGCCCATTTGCCCAGCCGTTGTAAATATGCCACGAGTGCCACGCCTTCCTTTGTGGGTTTCCCTTCTTTATCGTATAACCAGGGATATGGCGGCATTACAGAGTCACGAACCACAGACC
>JACQHT010000046.1 GCA_016198835.1 Planctomycetota bacterium
AGGATAGCTTACTATTCCTTAGACGATGCTCATATTGGGCGGATTTTTAACGAGGGGCTCAAACACGTGGAAGAAAGACGGTAGACAACGAGGTTCGGGTGCCCACTTTGTGGGCGCGTTGATTTTCAACGAACATAAAGCTTAAAGCCCGCCGTTTTTCGGGTGGGTTCGTTATCTACCCTCTCGACATGACAACGAAGGTATGGATTAAACTTAATATGAAGAAGGATATAAAGACGATAGAATTGCGTATCAACGGGCTGAACTGCGCCGATTGCGCCACACAGATAGAGCGCACAGTATCAAAGCTTAATGGGGTTAAGGCTGTAAAGGTGGACCTCTCCACATCGAGGCTCAAGGTGGAGCTAAATAGCACAGATGTGAATAAGAAAAACATTGAAAAGGAAGTGGAAAGAATTGGCTACGAAGTAGAACGGTCTAATACAATACCCACCGTGTTCAGCATAGAAGGTATGGATTGTGAGGACGAGGCTGCAATTATTAAAAAGAAGCTTAATGCACTTGCAGGGATTAAAAAATTTGATGTACTTTTAATTTCCAGCGAGGTCGTAGTGGAACATGACGAAAAGGTTCTCCCAACCGCCAACATCTTAAAAGCCCTTAAAGAAACCGGAATGGAGGTATTCCTAAGAGGCGAAAAGGCAAAAAGGCTAAGAGGCGAAAAGGCAAACTTCTTAACCTCTCTTGTCTTTACAACAACCCTTTCTGGAATATTTGTGATTTTAGGTTTTACATCAACATTATTAGGTATTTCTTACTCGTTTGGAACCATTCCCTTATACATCCTTGCCATGTTTAGCGGAGGTTATCTAATAGGGCGTAAGGGGCTGATTGCGGCAAGAAATTTGAGATTTGACATGAATTTCCTCATGAGTATTGCCGTTATAGGCGCTGCTTGCATTGGGGAATGGCTTGAGGGTGCAACGGTAATCTTCCTATTTGCTCTTGCTCAATTATTGGAATCTAAAACCATTGACCGTGCAAGAAATGCACTCCACTCCCTGATGGAACTCTCCCCAAAGGAAGCCCTTGTAAAAAGGAATGGGGAGGAGAGATACCTTCTCGTAGAAGAGGTTCTGGCGGGCGATACAATTATCGTAAAACCGGGAGAAAGGATACCTCTCGATGGCAGGGTAATAAACGGGTTTTCAACGGTCAACCAGGCGCCTATTACAGGTGAATCGGTACCTGTAGAAAAATTAAAAGGCAATGAGGTTTATGCAGGTACCATTAATCAGCAAGGGACACTGGAAATTGAGGTAACGCATCTCTATAAAGACACAACCCTTTCTGGCATTATACACATGGTAGAAGAATGCCAGAAACAGAAGGCGCCATTTCAGAGCTTCGTAGATAAATTTGCAAGCTACTATACGCCAACCGTCATAGGGTTTGCAATACTTGTAGCTACTATACCACCCATTGTTTTTCATGCGCCTTTCAATATATGGTTCTATCGTGCCCTCGTTCTGCTTGTCATTTCATGTCCGTGTGCCCTTGTTATATCAACCCCTGTATCACTGGTCTCTGGAATCACAAATGCGGCGAGAAATGGCGTATTAATAAAAGGCGGCGTTTATCTCGAACAAGCGGGTAGCGTGAAGGTTATGGCGTTTGACAAAACCGGCACGCTTACAAAGGGAGTTCCAGAGGTGATAGACATAATCCCATTTAATTCTTATTCCCATGAATGGCTTCTAAGGATTGCCGCCTCCCTTGAGGCGCGGTCTGAACATAGTATTGCAGACGCAATTACCAGAATGGCAAGGGCAAAAAATATTATACCGCTTGAGGTAAATAATTTTCAATCTATACCCGGCAAGGGGACATTTGCAGAGATAGACGGCAAGGTGTTTTATATAGGCAACCTCAGACTGTTTAAAGAACACGGTTTTACAATCAATGAAGCAGTAATTGATTTGAAAGGCATGCAAGCAAAAGGTAAAACGGTGATATTTCTTGGTCACGCTCAGAGTGATGGTACGGATAAGACTGTTATAGGAATTATCTCTGTGGCGGACGATGTGCGTGAAAATGGCAGGGAGGCATTAAATGACATTAAGAATAGCGGTATAGAGAAAATCGTAATGCTCACAGGTGACGGCGCTGGAACGGCAAGAACGATAGCGGATAAGTTAAATATCAGTGAGTTTCATGCTGAACTATCGCCGGAAGATAAGGTTAACATTATTAGAGACCTTTCTAAGAGATATGGAAAGGTAGCGATGGTTGGCGATGGTGTGAATGACGCCCCTGCCCTTGCTGCCGCAACGGTGGGAATCGCCATGGGGGTTGCAGGAACGGACACAGCCCTCGAAACGGCGGATGTTGCCTTGATGTCCGATGACTTGCTCAAGCTCCCGTTTGCCCTGAACCTGAGCAAACGCACACTGGGGACTATAAAAGAAAATATCGCACTTTCTATATTGATTAAAGGGATATTCCTTGCCCTTGCGTTGCCCGGGTTGGCAACCCTCTGGATGGCTGTCGGGGCTGACATGGGCGCATCCCTGATGGTTATATTTAACGGCTTGCGCCTGCTTCACATTAAAGATAGGCTGATGGATAGGGAAAAGATAGGCTGAAGAGGCTAAGAAGTTAGGAAGTTAGGAAGTTAGGAACTAAGAGCTTCCTATCTTCCCGGCTTCTCAAGTTCTTAACTTCAGCCATCGGCCTTAAGCCTTCTTTTTAATTGAGCGTCTTCTCACCGGGCTTCCACTCGACGGGACAAAGCTTGCCAGTCTGCAGGGCGTTTAATATGCGTAATATTTCTGATACGCTTCTGCCAACACTAACATCACTCATAACAAAATATTTAAAGACCCCGTCTGGGTCTATAATGAAGGTTGCCCTCAAGGCGAACCCTTTTTCTTCGACTAACACCTCGTAATTTCGGCTTGCTTCCTTCTTAAAATCGCTCAAGAGCGGATACTTCAATCCCCCAATCTTCTCAACCCAATCCTTGTGCGAATAAACACTGTCCACGCTAACACCGAGAACCTCGGCATTAACTTTTTTGAACTCGCTGTATCTTTTACTAAATTCAGTAACCTCGGTGGGACAAACGAATGTAAAATCAAGGGGATAAAAAAACAAGACAATCCATTTACCCTTGTAATCCTTAAGGGAGAAGTCTTTAATCTTGTCGTTATAGTATCCCTCAAGTTTAAAATCGGGTGCCAGCGCTCCTATCTTAACCATATTTAGCCTCCTTGTTTTTAATTGTCTTTTACTGCACGGACAAACAAGTTTGTCCATGCCACCCCTCGGGGTTTACTTTTCACCCTTGAGTTTGCTAAGGGCATTTGCAAGACGAGACTTCATCCGAGAAGCAGTTTTTTTATGAAGCACGCCTTTTGCGCATGATTTATCAATCTTTTTTACTGTTATAATCATCTGCTCATTGGCAGTGTTGATATTTCCTTCTTTTATAGCTTCACGTAATTTTCTGGTCTGAGTTCTGAGTGCTGACTTAATTGCTCTATTGCGTAAACGGCGCTTAATATTTTGCCTCAAGCGTTTCTTGGCAGATAAAGACGTTGGCATTTTTCTCCTCCTTAAAAATACTTGTAGTTATATTTCAATAGTAATTATCTTATGATATAAGTTATATCATGTCAATAGAAAATTGGGTGCGAACCGTAAATGGGATTCAAAGCCCAAATGGGGAGCAGTACAAGTATTTGTTTAGGATTTAGAATTTTTAATGCAGTACCCCAAGCCAGTCCTTTAAAAGAAATTGCAGGCGGCCGATGAGGAGGGACATCCTTGCCATCACCGTATAACCAAACGATGCGCCGAAGGAAATCATTAGAAATACAATGCCTATCCTTGAAAACTTTCCCACAGCACCTTTATGCTCCGTTGAAAAAAAGAAATATATAAGCACAGATATAACCCCAAGAAGGATGAGTAAGGTGCTGACGCTGGACCATATCGTTTCTTCACCTATAAATACAGGTCTCAATGTCGGTTTAACCTGCTGAATTATAAGTGAAGAGATTATCCGTGGGATTGCACTACCAGCGCCAAGTCCAACGACAAAGGCAAACGCCCACCTGCTGAGCCACGAATATCTTCTTGAGAATCTTGTTAGCATTAGACAGCCAAGTATTGCTGGTATAAATAGGGGATATTTTGGCTCTTCCGCAGTAAAAAACGGAACAATTAGCTTGTCATACACCTCTGGCTTAAGCACGTTATACCACACTGTTATTATCGTATAACCGAGTGTTACGCCTACGAAAAGGTTTTCTGCAATCTTGAAGACAGGATTATCTTTATAGAGAAAGCTATACATTGCAAGGGTCAAACATGCAGCAACAATAATTCCAAATCCCCCTGCCCCAATCTTTAAGTGACCTACTGCTACCAGCACTATATTTATGATAAAGAATAGCGCTATGCAAACCATCAGTATGTTGAAATTTCGG
>JACQHT010000062.1 GCA_016198835.1 Planctomycetota bacterium
AAAAGAGAAGCCTTCTTGCCAGTCAACATGCCTTGAAGGCAGTCAAGGAGCTTTGCAGCGGGAACTATTTTTTTTACGGCATTATAAGCGCCCGTCATTACCATGTTTGATACCAGCACATTGCCGAGTTCGCTTGCTATTTCTGTTGCGGGAATCTTAAATATGGTATGTTCCCCTGAAGCAAGTTCAGGGTCATTTTCAGCCTGCTCAACCATTGAGGAGTTAAGGAAGAGGATACCACCGGATTTAAGTCTGTCCTTGAATTTCAAATAAGAAGGTTGATTCATGATGAGCAGGGTGTCTGCAATCTCGACCACAGGTGAATAGATTTCCTCTGTTGAGATAATGAGATGATAGTGAGCAGTCCCACCGCGTACCTCTGTGCCATAAGAAGGAAAGAAGGTTATATGCTTACCATCAAGCATAGATGCCTGTGCAAGCAGCCTCCCTGCCAGCATCATCCCTTGCCCGCCAAAACCTGCAAGGATGACCTTTTCAATCATGGTCCCAATCCTTTATTATACCTAAAGGGAAGGTGCTGGTCATTGATTCTTCAATGAACTTCATGGCTTCAATTGGGTCCATACGCCAGTACACAGGACAAGGGGATAGAATTTCAACCAATGAAAAACCACGGTTTTCAATTTGTGTCCGGAAGCCTTTTTCTATAGCCTTCTTTGTTTCCATGATATTTTTGGGTGAGCTAACAGAGACCCTTGCTAAGTAGCTTGTGCCATCAAGGACTGCAAGGAGTTCACAGACCCGCAGAGGATAGCCATCGTTCCTTACGTTTCGCCCTTCGGGTGTCGTGAGTGTTTTCTGGTTGAGCAGGGTTGTTGGAGCCATCTGTCCATTTGTCATTCCGTAGACAGCGTTGTTGACAAATATCGTCGTAATATTTTCGCCTCTATTAGCGGTGTGTATAATCTCTGCCGTGCCAATTGCTGCAAGGTCGCCATCACCTTGATAGGTAAACACAAGCTTATCAGGATGAACCCGTTTAATGCCCGTTGCCACGGCGGGGGGCCGCCCATGCGCAGCCTCGCTCATATCTATATCAAGGTAATTGTATGCAAGCACGGCACAGCCAACGGGCGCCAGACCTATTGTCTTCCCCCTGATGCCCCACTCATCTATAATCTCAGCAATCAGGCGATGGACAATGCCATGCCCGCAGCCGGGACAATAATGGGTTGGTACGTCAAATAATGTTTCCGGTCTTGCGTATAAGGTTTCCATTCCTAATCCTCTTCCTTGCCTTTTTTAAAATATGTAAGGGTGTATTGTTCGCCATGGCGAATCTGCCTCGGGCATGACAATACGCCCCTACCTTCTTTTCAAAGGTAAGTTTAAATACCCGAGCTGCTGCACGACCATGAAGTCGTGTTTACTAAAAAGGTTTCGGATTCTTCTTTTGCCTTTAATATTAGTGATAATTTTTCAGTAATCTCTTTTGAGGTTGGTACGCCTCCTCCCGTGCGTCCATAGAAGTAAACGGGGCAACGACCCTCAACCGCAAGCCTGACATCCTCAACCATCTGCCCTGCGCTCATTTCCACGGTTAAGATGGCAGAGACCTTCTCAGAGGTCTTGCGGATTATGCCTTTGGGGAATGGCCACAGGGTAATAGGTCTAATCAGACCAACCCTCATACCTGCCCCGAACTTACCTTCGGGGTCAGACTTGATGCTATTCTTCACTACCTCTTTACAGATGCGTGCGGAGGTCCCGTAAGCAACAAGCACGATATCTGCACCCTCTAAATTGAATCCCTCATAACGCACCTCCAACCGTTCAATCTCCCGGTACTTCTTCTGAAGTTTAGCGTTGAATGCCTCAAGTTCTCCTTTTACAGGATAGAAGGATTTAATGATGTTACGTTTCCTACCTTCAGCCCCTGTGAGCGCCCATTTCTTCGCTGGAAGATTGGTTATCGTAGGTTTGAGAAACTCAACAGGCTCTGTCATCTGCCCTATCTGGGCATCGCCTAATATCATCACTGGGTTTCTATATTTATCGGCAATATCGAAGGCATCGTAGACGAGGTCTGCTATTTCTTGAACGGAACCGGGGGCAAGGACAATAGTGTGATAGTCGCCATGCCCCCCACCCTTTACAGCCTGAAAGTAATCAGCCTGTGATGGAGAAATATCCCCGAGACCAGGACCGCCTCTCTGCACATTAACAATAACACATGGCAATTCGCTTCCTGCCAGATAAGATATACCTTCTTGTTTTAGGCTGATACCGGGACTTGATGAAGATGTCATCGTCCTTGCTCCGGCTGCAGCGCTGCCATAGACCATGTTAATCGCTGCTATTTCGCTCTCCGCCTGGATGAATGTGCCGCCTACCTGTGGCATCCTTATAGCCATGTGGGTCATGAGTTCGTTTTGCGGCGTTATAGGATAGCCGTAATAGTATCTGCACCCCGCTAAAATAGCAGCCTCAGCAGCAGCTTCGTTACCCGTTAATAATTGTTTCATAATTTTCCTTCAGCCTATCTTTTCCTCAGCCTTCAGCCTTTTAATATCTCAATCGCCACATCGGGACAAATTATTGCGCATCCCTTACACCCGTTACATTTTCCATTCTCTTTAAACATCACAGGATAAATGCCATAATTATTGAGCGTCTTTGAAACCACAAGGGCTTTGCTTGGACAAAGCGGGATGCATAACATACATCCCTTACAATACTGCTGTTTTATCCTAATTGTTGCCATATTTGAGAAGCTCTCCCCAGTCTAATTTCTCACGCAAGACCTCATAAAATGTCCTTGCGCCAGTGTCAATCAATTGGAGTTGTACATTAGATTTCTCCACCTTTATCCTGTCGCCTTGCATTAACTCTATAAAGACCTGTCCATCAATAGTAACCCCCACACCACCGTGTTCAGAAAGATGCTCTATCTCAATCCTGGACTCTCCTGGCACTACTATGGGACGGTTGGTCAGGGTATGGGGGCAGATAGGTGTTATTATGAAGGCATCAATATCCGGCACAAGGATTGGACCGCCTGCCGAAAGGGAATGTGCCGTTGAGCCGACTGGAGTAGATACGATTAATCCGTCGGTTCTGTACGTGGCAACTTCATCACCGTTTATTAACAGTTTAAGGGTAATCAACCTTGAAAGCGCAGGACGGGAGATTACTGCATCATTGAGTCCCAGAGAGTCTTTAATAATGTTCTGCTTGCGTTGAACACTGCAGGTCAATAACATTCTTGGAACCACCTTGCATTCTCCATCCAATATCTTTTCTGTTGCAGTGTACATATCATTTTCGGTTAACTCTGTTAAAAACCCAAACTTTCCCAGATGGACGCCTACTATTGGGATTTGATGCTCGCCCAGTCTTCTGCAAGCCGACAGGAGTGCGCCATCACCTCCGAGGACAATGGCAATATCAGCCTCTGCTACCCCTGTTTCCGTCTCGTTTGCAAGGTCATGTATAATCACCTGCGTCCTCTTCTTAAGCCAGGGTTCAAGGTTTTTAACCGCCTCACTAATCTTTCTCTTCTTGAGATTACCCAGGAGTATTACCTTCTTAATATCGGTTAGTGTTGTCATCTTTTCCTTACTTGTTCTATATCTGGTAACAAGATGGTTCGCTTCGCTCAATTTTCGACCCCTTTGCCTTAAGCACTGATGAAATTCTCTTTGCAATCCCCTCAGCGTCAAGACCGAGGCTTTTAAGTATAACATCCCTCGGACCATGCTCTACGAATCTATCTGGTATGCCCAATCGGACGATTTTTCTGCCATCTCCCCCATAATCAGAGACAAGTTCAAGCACTGCCGAGCCAAAACCACCGAGCAGGCAGTGGTCCTCAACGGTCACAATAACGGGATATTCCCTTACTGCATTTAAGATAGTGGTTTTGTCGAGTGGTTTTGCAAAGCGGGCGTTAATAACAGTAACTTCAATACCCTGTTCAGAGAGGCGATTCGCCGCATCCATGGATGGATATACCATTGCACCATAGGCAATAATAGCGCCATCTGAGCCTTCTCTCAAAATTTCTGCTTCACCTATCCGGAAAGGTTTTGGTGAAGGGTCTATAAATTCGTCAGGTATATTTTCTCTGGGATAGCGAATTGCAACAGGCGAATTGGTTTCTACGGCGAGCTTTAGCATTGCCCTTAGTTCCGAACCGTCCTTTGGCGCCATAAGTGTCATCCCTGGCAAATGACGAAGGTAAGCTATATCAAAAACGCCGTTGTGCGTGGGTCCATCGCTTCCAACGATACCTGCCCTATCAAGGGCAAAGACAATGCCGTTTTCCCTTTCCTGCAGGCAAACATCATGGAAGACCTGGTCGTATGCCCTCTGTAAGAAGGTTGAATATATCGCTGCAACAGGTTTTAAGCCAATAGCTGCAAGCCCGTTAGCAAATCCTACCCCATGCTGTTCACATATTCCTACATCGAAATATCTATCTGGAAATCTTTTTTTAAAGGTCGAAAGGCCCGCCCCATCCGGCATAGCGGCGGTAATAGCCACTATCTTATCGTTTGTCGCTGCGAGTTCCACAATGGTATCGCTAAATACCTTCGTATAGCTGAGTTTTCCACCTTGAGTGGTTTCAACTATCGTTCCGTTACACAGGTGGAACTTACCAGCGCTGTGATATCTCTCAGGGTTTTTAGATGCAGGTTCAAAACCCTTTCCTTTTTCCGTAATTACATGAAGGAGCTTAGGTCCCTTTAAGAGTTTAATATCATTAAGGGTCTCTATAAGCAACTGGACGTTATGTCCATCTACGGGGCCAAAGTAATTAAACCCCAAGTCAACGAAGATTCGCCCCGGTACCAATTCCTTCTTTAATACCTCTGTAATACGCTCCAATAAATGCTCTACTGTTTTACCAAAAACTGGTAAAACACTAAGAATATGGTGTACCTCTTTCTTAAGGTCAACATACAGGGGAGTAGAACTAATCTTTGTAAGATATTTGGCAAATGCCCCCACTGTATTTGAAATCGCCATCTCATTGTCATTCAGGACTATCAGCAGATTTTTTTTCAAGTCCCCTGCGTGATTAAGCGCCTCAAGGGACATGCCAGCGCCTATTGCCCCATCACCTACAAGAACAACCACATTTCTGTCATTGTCAAGCAGCTCATTGCCACATGACACGCCGAGGGCTGAGGATATTGCGCCTCCGCTATGGCCACAGGTGAACGGGTCATAAGGGCTTTCTTTTTTGTCAGGGAAACCACTTATGCCTTTGTATTGGCGCAGGGTCGAAAAGGCTTGCCTTCTGCCCGTCAGGATTTTGTGTACGTAGGACTGATGCCCAACATCCCAGACCAGCCTGTCCACATGGAAGTCAAAACAATAGTGCAGCGCCAGTGTAAGTTCAACAACCCCTAAGTTAGAAGCTAAATGGCCCGGATTCCTCGATACAACGTCAATAATCAATTCCCTGATTTCAGCGGCGAGTTGAGGCATTTCATCTGGGTCCAGCCTTTTTAGGTCTGCAGGACTGTTAATGTTATCCAAAAGTTTTGCCATAGCATTCCTCCTCAACCCTCATCCGCCTGGGGCGGAAGAAAATCTTCTGTTTGGAATTGACCGCTTGCATTCTTCGTCAGGATTTGAACCTTTTTTTCCGCGCTTTCGAGGAGCGCAAGACATTGCTTATAAAGCCTTATGCCATTTTCATATTTCGTGAGTGATTCGTCAAGTGTCAAATCGCCTCTTTCCAGTTGTTCAACAATCCCTTCCAGCTTTTTAAGGCTTTCTTCAAACTTAATCTTCGCCATATCCGCCTTTTGATACCTCCCTCACCCCATCCCTCTCCCCTGTGGGAGAGGAATGGTAAAGGGAACGACCAACGCTTTTAAGCCTTAATGACCTTCCTTGAGAACTCTAATAAGGCTCTTATAGCCTCTACAGGTTCATTACTTAAATCACTTTCTATCACATTCTCCTGGGTTCCATTATGAAAATGCTTTGGATAGGTTTGAAGTTTTTTAGCTTCTTTATCCGGGAGGTTATTATATCGGTATATCGTTCCGTCAACATGTCTCCTTTCCCAATGATAGGCATAAACCCCCTTTTTCTTAATTGAGAGCCAAATATCAATAAAACTCTCGTCTTTGAGGAAAACTCGCAATTTTCCCTCAATAATCCTTGTATCTTCTACAATATCTACGAATTCACTTAAAGCAATCTGTGCAAGTTGGGAATATATCTCGTCTTTGGAGGTCATTTCTTCACGGCTTTTTGCAATAACTTAACCACCTTTTCCCTTTCTAACTCCAGATACTCAAGTTTACTTAAATCGTCAAAACACTCTGATTCCGTTATTTCTCCAGCCTCAAGTTTATCCCACATCTCATCAAAAGAACTTACACCATACCGACCAGATAGCTTGCCTATTTCAATGGATAGATTCTTCAATTCAATAGTTAAGAAGTGCTTGACACCCTCTTCAACCAACTGTTTTTTAGGAATCTTTAGTTCTTTTTCGACTAACTGTACCAAACTTCGCATTTAGATTTTTTCCTATTATTAAAGTCTATATATTATCAATCGTTGTTATGGTTGACGCCACTGTTCCTCTGTGGAACCTGGTCTTTATATAATCACCCTGCTTTAGTCCTTCAGTGCTTCGCAGTGGTTTATCACTGTCGGGCTTCGTGGTTATAGTGTAGCCCCTTTCTAATGTCTTTAAGGGACTCATGCTTTCGAGTTTACTTGCCAGATTGTTTAACTTCTCGCATCCTTTTGAGAGGGAAAGCCTTGCGCCTGTGTTTGTTTTCTGTAGCAATTCGTCTAACCTTTGCTGCAAACGATGAATCTTATCGAGAGGATACCGAAAAGCATAACTCTTTGCAATCGTTTCAAGTTTGCTCTTTGCCATGCCAATCCTGTTTACGAGGGCATGCCAGAGTCGGGATTTTATAGTGTCAATGCCGTTAAGAAGTATGTCCAGGCGAGGCACTACTAATTCGCCTGCCTCTGTTGGCGTAAGCGCCCTCTTATCAGCAACGAGGTCAGATATGGTAAGGTCTATCTCATGCCCTACGGCAGAGATTACAGGTATTCTTGAGGCATAGATGCTTCTTGCCACAATCTCTTCGTTAAATGCCCACAAATCCTCAAGACTCCCTCCACCCCTGCCAACAATCATTACGTCAATATCGCCCATCGTATTTAAATCATAGATTGCCTGTGCTATCTCCTGAGCGGCGCCTTCTCCTTGCACCTTTACAGGGTAAATGAGGATTTCAACCCTCGGAAACCTTCGGTTGATGACATTAAGTATATCCCTTATGGCTGCCCCTGTTGGCGACGTTACGATGGCTATCTTTCCAGGCAGCGCTGGCAAAGGTTTTTTGTGAGACAGGTCAAAAAGACCTTCCTTACCAAGCCTCTCCTTTAACTGCTGAAAGGCTAATTGAAGCGCACCAATGCCTTTTGGCTCAAGCTCCTCTACCTGTAACTGGTATTGTCCTCGCGGCTCATAGACAGTGATGGAACCAAAGGCAATCACGCTGACGCCATCCTTTAACTCAAATTTAAGCCTGTCGGCCACGTTTCGAAAGATTATGGCATTGAGCTGGGCATTTTCATCCTTAAGTGTAAAATATATGTGTCCAGAATTTGGCCTCCTCACATTAGAAATTTCCCCGACGATCCATGTGGAAAAGAACTCTTGCTCAAGGGATTCCTTAATCATCCTTGTTATCTCTGAAACAGTAAATATCTTTCTTTCCGAATGGGGGTTGCGGATTTCAGATTGCGGAATTATTCCGCATTCAGCGCTCCGTATTCTGAATTTATGTAACTTATTCATTTTCTCTTACGACAATCCTTTTTATGTCCTGCGCCTTACCAGTTGAGCTATCAACGGAAATAACAACGCCGCATATTCTAACGTCTCTTTCGGCTACGTCAAAACGTTCTGGCATCTGGGTAACGATTGCTTTTAAAACGGGCGATATGCTCCTGCCGAGTATTGATTCATGGGAGCCTGTCATTCCCAAATCTGTAATATATGCCGTCCCGTTTGGCAGAATCCTTTCATCGGCCGTTTGGACATGTGTATGAGTACCAACAACGGCGCTTACTCTGCCATTGAGATACCATCCCATCGCTATCTTTTCAGAGGTTGCCTCTGCATGTAAGTCAACAATAATAACCCTGGTTTTGCCTGAAAATTCTTTCAATACCTGGTCTACAACCCTGAAGGGACAATCTATTGGCTTCATAAACACACGTCCAAGCAGATTTATTACCCCAATAGGTTCACCACATTTAGAATTAATAGCTACTATCCCTCTGCCACGCGCAAGGGGAGAATAGTTTTCAGGTCTTAAAAGCCTCCGCTCATTCTCAAGCAGGGGGACAACCTCTTTCTTTTTCCATACGTGGTCACCCATCGTAATAACATCTACCCCGAAAGATAAGAGGCTTGATGCAACCTCACCAGTTATTCCCGAGCCTCCTGCCGAGTTTTCGCCATTTGCTATACAAAAATCAATTTTTTCATCCTTAATAAATGTTGGTAGTTTATCTTGAAGGATTTGTCGCCCTGGTCGGCCCACAATATCGCCGATTGCCAGGATTTTTAATTTCATTACAAAACTTCTTTCTAAATCCCCCTATAATTCCCCCCTTTGATAAAGGGGGATAAAGGGGGGATTAACAATAAAAGTTATTTTCCTCTCTTAGCGAGGAGCTTTTCCTTTAGTCGCTTTTCAACCTCTGCTGGCACAAAGGCGCTAACGCTCCCTCCGAGACTGGCCGCCTCCTTTATCAAACTGGAATTAAGGAACGAATACTGTTCGCTTGTCATTACAAAGACCGTTTCAATGTCATTTTTAAGTACCCGGTTTGTAAGCGCTCTTTGAAACTCATATTCAAAATCGGAAACTGTTCTAATCCCCCGCAGGATGACGTTTGTTTGCTCCTTTTCCATATAATCAATAAGCATTCCTTCAAAGCTGTCCACCTTTACATTAGGAATATTTTTTGTATACGTGGTAATCATTTCAAGACGCTCTTCTACGGAAAAAATATGGGCTTTCAAGGGGTTGTGCCCGACTGCAACAATCAACTCGTCAAATATCTTGCTTCCCCTTCTAATCACATCAAGATGGCCGTAAGTTACGGGGTCAAAAGTTCCTGGATATACGGCCTTTCTCATCGTATTGGTATTCTGGTAGACAGTTAATTCCCCCCTCACCCTAACCCTCTCCCCGTTGGGGAGAGGATAGGTGAGGGGCAAAGTTAAAACCAAAGGCGTTTCTGTCTTTGTGTTTGTTTTGTAAACATTAATGGAATTAAATCAAAGCGTGCAATCTTGTCGTTTCTTACCTCGTCAAGCTCTATTGTGAAGTCACCTCTAAATTCGTGAAAGAATCTTGAAAATACGAGTTGGGTCTTCAAATTCTGTGACCCTCGGGTGATTTCCTCGGCTGTTAAGTCCTTTTCAGCATTAAAATCGAAATGCTCATAAAAAGCTACAGCCCATTTCTCTGTAAGCCTATAATCTGTACTAAAGATAACGGATGAACTGACATCCTTGATGAATCTATGGCCTGCAAAATAACTCCATTCCGGTGTGTGTTGAAAACGCAACCCTGAATTAACAACATCAAAACCTAACTCTGTTAGGTTAAATTCGTTTCTCTCAGACTCAAAGGCTAATCTATCGGAAAGCTGAGCAGTTAAATCCCATTGGATAAAATCATCCGCCCTTATTTGCATGCCAGAAATACTTTCTGTACCAATTGCTGCTTTGCCTGGAAAGAGATACGTTTCAATATCAAAATTAACAAAGTCAACCGTATTCATGTCTCCAGGCTCGCCACGCTTCGTTTGAAGTCTATTTCTTAAACCAATCATAAGTACATGGGAATCATCAAGGGCATCAACTTCGTCAATTTGCACAATGCCTTCGGGATTCTCTGTTACAATAGGATTAGAAACAACCCTTAACTCCGGCGTGATTATATGCCTGAGGTGGTCTATCTGAAAGAATTCGTTTTTAATCCCGTACGCTCTTGATATGTTTGTGCTGAGGTCGAAGCCAAGACTGCCGATAAATCTGTAACGAGCTGGACCACCATCTGTCTGGGTAGACCTATCAATACCATTATCATAGGCTGTAAGACGTCCACCAATAAAGGGATTAATATTAAAGAACAGAGGATGAAGCGGCATACTTAACGTGCCATCCGTATCAAACCGAAGTGTAGATACAGAGTTGAAACCTTCCTGACGGCTTTCCAGCACCCTGTCAAAGTATCCGAGCTTAGATTGTGAGGTAAAGTTCAAGGCGTCCTCCCAAAGTGGTTGGCTAATTATATTGTACCCCACAGCGGGGAGCGACTCGGCGGTCTTTATTTCCCTTCCAGATTCAACTAACGTATCGAGATTATTCAAATGTCTGTTTGCCTCAAACGTCATACCCACATTATCTTTAAGCCTTCTGAAGTAGAGAACGGTTTCCTGGTCTTTATCTTGCTTGAAATCTTCCCTGAAGAATTCCCGCAAAAATCTTTCATCGCTAAGGTAAGCGACCTCAAGGTCTGCACGGGTATCATAAGGTAACAATTGCCGATTCCTCCACAAGAAACGACCTCTATCATTTTGTGGGATTGGGACCCTTTCACGGCCAAGTCTATCGGTATCTCCATGGTCAGAGAGATAATAGCTCCTGACCAATCCAGAGGTCTCAGGGAGTTCGTAATCAAAATTAACCCCTGTTCCTACACCCCTTTTTTGCATAAAATCAAGATTGAGTGTCAAGTCGCTCCAGTCTGCCCACTGCTTTCCAGCGCCAAGGGCATAAATGTTCCAATCGGTTTGAACGGCATAGCCAAACTTTGATGAAGACCCCGTTTCTAATCTCTTAATGGGGAAGAGCCCGCGCTGGATGTCCCATGCAAGATACGGTTGATAAAGAAATGGTATCCTGGCGCCATAAATAGTGTTTCCACTGGAGGAGACTTTAAAACCTTGCCCTGAGCGTAGCGAAGGGTCTCTTTCATTTTTTCTAAGCCTTATCTTAGAGCCTTTAAAATAGAAATGAGGATGTCCAAACCCGCAGGTTGTTAAAGTACCATTTTTTGCCGTAAATTCCCCTTCGGATACCTTTTTTATCTCATCGCTTGAGAAATAAATTGGAGCGTTAATCTGCGGGAGAGTGGCTTTTAACCTGTTATTTGTATAGACCCCCTTATTCCCCTTTTTATTCTCAAACACTTTGTCGGCTATAATAAAATCGTTACCGCTTCTTAACGTCACGTTTCCTTCGGCATATACCTCCTTAAAGGTTTGCTCAACTGGCTTGCCTTCCTCTACTTCTTTACGGTCAAACCAGAGGATGACGTTGTCCGCTGTAAGTGTTCCTTCTATACTCTTTACCCTCACGTTACCAGTGGCAACAACAACTTGTAAGTCTCCCTCCGTCCAGCTTTCCATGTCGTCGGCAAAGAGGTCAATTATCTCCTCCTTTGCGGGTACAGTAATAGCAGGTCCCTTTTCGAGAGGCACCTTTGATGCAAATTCCTCTCCACCCGAGGCGGACCGAATCACCTTTGCCCTCAAGTATGCTTCTGTTAGTCCTTCTCCTTCAAGTATCTTAATAGGCGGAACTATTGCTTCTGCAACTATACCCATTGCAGTTGTTAGGTGTAAATATAGCTGCGCATATTTTTCAACACCCTTATCTTGAACCAGAATAACATTACCTTCGCAGTAAACCTCGAGGGTAGTTTCTATAAGCTCTGCAGGCTGCATTTCTTGAAACCAGCATATTGCGTTATCAGCAACTAATTGGACATTCCCCTGGCTTATTTTTACTTCTTTTTGCGCATTAAAAACCCTTATACCCTCGGTAGTCCAGGAACTAATCTCTTTTGCGGAAATGTTTACAGGCCAATCGGAAACGTCCTTTGTAATTATTGAGCCGTGTGCAGCAAAGAGGCAAAAAGGTACAAAGGTTAAAAGGCAAAAAGGCAAAAAGGCAAAAAGGTAAAAAGGCTGAAGAAAAGAGAGGCCGAGGGCTGAAAGAAAAGATTTTCTCTTCAGCCTTAAGCCTTCAACCTTAAGACTTTTAGCCTCTTTACCTCTTCGCCTCTTTGCCTCTTTATCTCTCAACCCAAGACTTTTAACCCTTGGACTCATAGACTTAAGAG